>JAQWYY010000272.1 GCA_029253705.1 Luminiphilus sp.
GAGGCTCACCACCGGTCACACGAAGCTTAGCGACGCCTAATTGGACGAATACCCTGGCAATGCGCGCTATTTCCTCGAGGCTGAGTACCTTGCTGCGGGGCAAGAAGGTCATCTCTTCAGCCATACAATAGGTACAGCGAAAGTCGCACCGATCGGTCACCGACAGGCGCACGTAATCAATGCGGCGATTAAAGCTGTCGATCAATTGTAGGGGTGTACTTTCAGTCATCGCGAGAGTTTACACTTTCTTGGCTGTGATTCAGTATCGTGTTTTCGTTAATCGGGCGTTAAAGTCAAAAAGTGCTAAATCCAAACACATCGGTCGTTCCCGGCCTTATTCTGGCTGCCCTGGTGGCATTGCTGGGGATTAACAACGGACTGTCTCAGGACATGGTTGTAACGTCAGCGACGGCAACACTGTGCATATTTTGGTGGATTTTTGAGCCCATACCAATTCCGGTAACGTCTTTATTACCCCTCGCCTTGATGCCGATGTTTGGGGTGCTTACTCCAGCCGAAACAGGAGCTGCCTATGGTTCACCTCTTATTTTACTGTTGTTGGGCGGCTTTCTTCTGTCTAGGGGGATGGAGTCCACCGGTGCCCACAAGCGGGTAGCCCTGAGTGTAATTCGCTTGGTCGGATCTGACAGTCCCCGTCGTTTGGTACTGGGTTTTATGATTGCGGGTGCGGTATTGAGTATGTGGATTTCCAATACCGCCACTGTGTTGATGCTGTTGCCGGTTGCGTTGGCAGTTCTCGATAGTGCTGAGCATAAGGAGCGCTTGGCCGCACCGCTGTTACTAGGCCTGGCTTGGTCATGTTCTATTGGGGGACTGGGAACCCCAATCGGTACTCCCCCCAATCTAATTTTCATGCAGGTGTACGAGGATACAACGGGGCTGACCATTGGCTTTACCCAGTGGATGTCGTGGGGGCTGCCCATTGTCGTGGCCCTTATCGCAGTGGCAGCGCTTTGGTTAACTCGATCTTTGCCGGAAAAACTTAAGGTGACCCTGCCAGCTGCGGGTGCATGGCGCAGTGCGGAAAAAAGGGTTCTCATAATCTTTGGTATCACCGCCTTTTTATGGATGACGCGAGCCGGGCCTTTTGGTGGCTGGCGAGAGCTGTTGGGTGTGCCGATTGCCAACGATGCTTCAGTGGCATTTTTGGCGGTGATTATCTTATTTATTTCACGAGATGATGAAGGCGCACCTCTGATTACTTGGCAGGAAGCCACCAGTATTCCATGGGGGGTTTTATTATTGTTTGCGGGTGGCATTTGCTTGGCGAGCGCCTTTGCGGCATCGGGTCTCTCTGCGCTAGCGGGCGAGGCCTTAGTGGTGTTGGCCACCTTGCCGACCTATCTCATGCTGCTGTTTATTTGCCTAGCGGTGATGTTTATGACTGAGGCCACATCTAATACGGCGACAACGGCACTTTTAATGCCGATTCTTGCGGCTGCTGCGATTGCCGCGGGAGTCGAACCCTTGTTATTGATGGTGCCTGCCGCGATGAGTGCCAGCTGCGCTTTTATGCTGCCGGTAGCCACGGCGCCCAATGCGGTGATCTATGGTAGTAATAGGGTGGCGATTAGCACGATGTTTCGTGAGGGTTTGCTGATCAATTTCGTGGGAGCATTTGTGGTGTCGTTAGGATTATGGTGGTTGCTGCCGCATTAGCAAAGAGGGCTTTTATAACGCAATGACCGTGCGAAGAGATCCATCGCTCGTGTCGTAAACGGCCCGAGCGATGGTTAAAGCTGTTTACAGCTGCGCTAGCATGGTCTCAGCGGAGCTCACGTCCACACCGGGACCTTCTTCGATATTGAGGTGCGTCACAGTGCCATTATCTACCACCATGGCGTAGCGTTGCGATCGTGTACCCAGCCCGAACCCGCTACCATCAAGCTCTAAACCCAGCTTACCGGTGAGCTCACCATTACCGTCAGCGAGCATTGTTATGTTGTCGGCGTTGTGTGCCTGCCCCCATGCACCCATGACAAAAGCATCGTTGACTGAGAGACAGATGATGCTGTCTATGCCCGCTGCTTTAATTTCATCGGCGTGGGCTACATAGCCGGGTAGGTGGGTCATGGAACAGCCGGGGGTGAATGCTCCGGGTACGGCAAATAGCAGTACTTTTTTTCCATCAAATAGTTCGCTGGTGGATACGCCGCCAGGGCCGCTTTCGCCCATAACCATAAGGTTGGCCGTAGGAATGGTATCGCCGATTGCAATTGTCATATGATTTTCCTGAGTGAATAAACCGAGCACGTTTTGTAACTTATACCGATCGATCAGTCCAGTGGATGGGCCTCTTCGTCGATCATTTGTTGGTAAAGTTGCTCGCAAATATTATAGAAATTGCGTTGTTCATGCCCAAGGTAGGGTGCGCAGTGAGACAGGATTTGTAGAACCCCGCGGTGAACTAACAATGTCTTGGGATCCTGAGGGTTGAGTATTGGATCGTAACTAAGCCAACAGTTCATGCACAGCGTCATTGTGTTGGTAACCGTAGTTAATTGTGGGTCTGTGTCTCTGCCGGCAATCGGAATGAGTTCTTCGGCTATGTTTCCGCAAACTTTTTGTTTCATTCTTAGTAAACGTCGGAAGCCGCGATCTATGTCGGTAAAGCGCGCCATGACACCACGGGGATTCTCATACAAATAGCGATATTCCAGCATTTTTTCTAAAATTACGGTCAGGAACAGCCAGCTGGTTTCTATTGCAGTAGTCGACCGATCGCCCGTAAATAAACCCGGGGGCTGAACGGCGGGTCCCATGAGGACCACCATTTCTCGCTGCATTTTCGCGAAGAGCGCTAGATGTAGCGCTTCTTTTCCTTTGAAATGGTAGTAGAGATTACCCGCGCTGATCCCCAACTCCAGTGCGACGTCAGACGCAGCCACCGAGCTTTCTCCGCGAGCGTTAAAAAGAGTCCTCGCGGTGTCTAGAATGTGTTCCGGGGTTTTCACAGTCACAGCAGGCTCCCTAAGGCGTGCCAAGAAGTATGACGGTCAGCTTACCTTAGCTGTTCAGCTGAGTCCGCTTAGGTCCTCCACTAGCGCAGGGTTTTGATCGCTGGGTTGCGGGTAATCGGCGTTTTTTGAGCAAAAAAAAGGGAGGCAGTGCCTCCCTGAACTCTGCAGGACCGGGTTTATGCAGTTTTGGTCACCTTAGCGCGCAAATCATCAAATCGCGCTTTAGCCTTGCTCATTTGCTCGTCGAGCATGGTGCGATCGGTGAGAGCGTCCAGCTCAAGGTCTTCGAAGGCTTTAAGGGCATCTTTTTCGACAGCGGTGCCGCGCTTTACGAGGTTCTCGTAAACAGCCTCAGCTTGCTTGCGGCGCTCATTGAGCTTGCCCTGGGCTTCGTCTACCTGGCTTTGTAACATCTCCAACTGCTCTAGAACTTGATCGTAGGCCATGCCATAAACGCCTAGCCCGGCGCGCAATGCATTCCGACTGGTTTCAACAGCTACGGCGCGTAGATCCCGAGAAGCGGCTTTGCCAGCGGCAGCTGGGCGCTTAGCGCGTGTTTTCGCAGTTGTAACTTTAGCGGACGCCTTTTTCGCAGCGGGTTTTTTCGCAGCGGTTTTTTTCGGCGCGATTTTTTTGCTCGCAACAGCCTTCTTGGCCGGTGTCTTGCGTGCTTTAGGGGTAGCCTTAGTCTCAGCCATGATAAATCTCTCCGTTTTAAACATCAGCATTGAGGGTGTAAGCGGCGTGCTTGTTTACCCAACCCTGTAAGAATCGCTTTTATAATTAGAAAATACTTTCTAAAAATTTAGTTAATTTTTAACAGACGTAAATCCCCATTGGTTGCGTATAAGCTGTGTTCGAACAAAAGCAAAGCGTGCATTGTTTTGCGGTACTCACTTTTAGCGATGGTAATGACAGTGACAACGACTTCTACGCAGAGCCCTGGCCGGCAGCGCCTGACAATTAAAAAGTTCCTGATCGCCGCCATGATCACAGGCGCGGGCCTACTGGTTTCGGCCCTGGTTCTGACCGGAAAGCCAGCGCCGGTGGCTAATGTGCCGGCGGAACCTCTACGGCCTGTGGTTGCGGTACTACAAGCTCAGCCCTCGGCAATTTCTCTGGCAGTAAACACACAGGGTACCGTTGAGGCGCGACGGCGGATCAGCTTAGTGGCCGAGGTTGCGGGCAAGGTAGCGACCGTGGCAGACCAATTTGAGGAAGGTGCTTTTTTTGATGCGGGCGACACGTTACTGCAGCTTGAGCAAGCAGACTACGAGTTTGCGATCGCTAGGGCTCAGTCGCAAGTGGCTGCGGCTGAGCAGCGACTTGCCGAGGAGCGAGGTAGAAACCGGCAAGCGAAGCGTGAATGGCGCGAGCTAGGGACCTTAGAAGCCAACGCATTGTTCCTGCGTCAGCCACAGATGAAAGCAGCTGAAGCTGCCCTGAAAGCCGCAGAAGCAGATTTATCAGCTGCCCAATTAGCGCTGTCTCGAACCGAGATTCGGGCTCCTTTTAGTGGTCGCATTGAGTCTAAACGCGTGGATTTAGGGCAATACATTGCGCCTGGGACGGCGGTGGCCGAAATTTACGCCACCGACATCGTTGATGTCGCTTTACCCTTGAATGACAGTCAGCTTGCGGCACTTAAATTACCAATGAATGCAAATGTGGCTTTGGCAACTCCGGTCACACTTAGCACTGATTTTGGCGGACGTGAGTGGCAGTGGCAGGCTCAAATTAGAAGGGTTCAGGCGGTGGTCGATAGACAGTCCAGAACAGTCAATGCGATTGCTGAGGTGCTGCAGCCTTTTGAGTCAGAGGCCTCGGGGCGTCCCCCACTAACGCCAGGTATGTTCGTCCGAGCTGAAATACCCACCCCCCCGATGCCTAATTTGGTGCAATTACCTGCGTCAGCGTTACGCTCGGACAATACCGTTTTGGTTGTTGGCAAGGGAGAGAAACTTGATCGCCAGTCTGTGACGGTACAACGCCGGACCGAGCAGTGGGCTTGGGTCTCAGGTCTCGCTCAAGGTAGCCGCATTGTTCGCGCTCAAACAGGGCTGTTGGTTGCAGGCCTTACTGTTGAGGTCTCTGGGTCTGTTGTTGCTTTGGGAGATGGCTAGTCATGCCCGGTCCCTTGAGTTGGATGATAAAGAACCCCATCGCTGCCAATCTGTTGATGCTGTTGTTGATTGTTGGTGGAGTATTGACCACCCCCAGCCTCGATAAGCAATTCTTTCCAACCGCTGAAATCAATCAGGTGAGCGTGACCATGCCGTTTCCCGGAGCAGGTCCAGCCGAAGTGGAGGAGCAAATTTCTGTACGCATTGAAGAAGCGATACATGATTTAAACGGCATCAAAGAAATTCGTTCGACGGCGGTTCAGGGTATGGGCACTGTGATGGTTGAGGCCACTCAAAACTACCCCATGCAGCGACTCACCTCTGATATCAAGACTCGGGTTGATGCGATCAGTAGCTTCCCCGCGGATGCTGAGCGTCCCATCGTTACCGAAATTACCTATCGCCATTTGATGACTGTGGTGCAGCTTGCGGGGAACTTAGACGAGTACGAGCTCAAAGAATTGGGTGAATCATTAAGGGACGACCTCGCCAGACAGCCCTGGGTGTCAATGGTCGATCTCATTACGGCGCGGCCCTATGAGGTTTCTATCAATATTTCTGAAACCATGCTTAGGCGTTACGGGCTTACTATTGATCAGGTGGTCGCAGCGATTCAAGGAACCTCCCTCAACCTTCCCGCGGGCGCGATTAAAACTCAGGAAGGTGATGTTCGTGTGCAAACTCGCGGCCAAGCTTACGGCCGCGCAGATTTTGAGCGCATCACACTGCTGACCCAAACAGATGGGACTGAGCTGCTGTTAGGTGACGTTGCCATCATCGAAGACGGCTTTGTAGATTTAGATCTCAATGTCACTTTCGATGACGATCCCGCTTTGGGGTTGCGGGTTTATGTAACTTCCAACCCCGATGTGCTCAAAACCAACCAAGTGGTCAAGGAATGGGTGGCCGAGCAACAACTCAGCTTGCCTCCGGGGGTTAGCCTGACCATTTGGCGGGACATTTCCAAGTCGTTTCGTGGGCGCGTGACAACACTCTTGGAGAACGGCATCGGGGGTTTGCTGTTAGTAGCGGCTGTCTTGGTGCTTTTTTTGAGGCCAAAATTGGCATTTTGGGTAGGTAGTGGAATCGCGGTAGCCTTTCTGGGAACGCTGTTCATGCTGCAGTTCACTGGGATAAGTCTCAACATGATTTCCCTGTTTGCCTTTCTGCTGGTTCTTGGGATTGTGGTTGATGACGCCATCATTGTTGGAGAATCTATTCACACTCACCAAGCACGTGGCGAGCGTGGACACGTTGGCGCGCTGCTAGGGGTTAGAGGGGTTTTTAAACCGGTGATGTTTGCCGTTATTAGTACGATGATTTTCTTTGTGCCCATGTTGTTGCTCCCAGGAGATTGGTCAACCGCTGCGCGATCGATTCCAGTTGTCGTGCTCCTAGCCCTCGCATTTTCGCTGGTTGAATGTTTGTTGATTTTGCCCGCGCACTTGGCCCATTTGGGTCCTGAAAAAGAACCTAAAACTCGAGTCATGCAGCGCCTTGCAGGTTGGAGGCAAGCCTGCGCATCAGGCATGGTTTGGTTCGCGAGGCATCGTTACAGACCGTTTCTTCGTTGGGCGATGAGCCACCATTATGCGGTAGCAGGCGTCTTTTTGGTGGCCTTCTCCATGAGCATTGCGCTGTACGGTGGTGGTTGGGTGCGTTCGGCGTTTTTTCCAAAGGTGAACAGCGACTATGTTGTAGCCTCGGTTGAGATGCCCGAGGGCGGGCCTTACTCTGATACCGTGGCGTTACGAGATCGCATGGTAGCGGCGGCGCAAGTTTTAAAGTCAGACTGGAATGCGCGCCCCGAATTTTTCGTCACGCCCGCTATTAGCCATGTCTCTGCTACGACCAACGACAACAAAATCAATATTGAGATTGGTACGGTGTCGGAGGGTGTCGATACAGAACAGATTGCTCTGGAGTTTCGCGATCTTGTCGGTCCGGTGCCCGAAGCCAAAGAAATTCGAATGGACTTTACTATTCAAGATCCGGGCAAGCAGATTAAGCTGTTATTCGCCTCACGTAACACTCAAGATTTGGAAGATTTGGCACCTAGGGTGCGGGCGGCTTTGCTGGCTTATCCAGGGGTTTTCGATGTCAGCGATAGCTTTGATTCGCCCCGGGATGAGGTGGTGCTAGATCTCAAGCCCGCCGCTGAGTCACTAAACGTGACGCTGGCGAGTGTTGCTAAGCAGGTCCGGCAGGCGTTTTATGGGGCAGAGGCGCAACGTATCCCCAGGGGACGTGAAGACGTGAAGGTCATGGTTCGATATCCTGAGAGCGAGCGGCGTTCACTGGCAAACCTCGACGAAATGTATATTCGCACACCCACCGGCAAGGAAGTGCCGTTCGGGGTAGTGGCAACCTATCGCATTGAGCCGGGGTATCAGAAGTTGGAGCGTTTAAACCGTATGCGTACCCTTGAAATCGGCGCTGATGTGCAGAGTGATGGTGCAAGCCCTCGTGCAGTAGTGGATGGGATTGTCGCCAAAAAACTACCTGTGTGGCAGCAAGAGTACCCGGGTTTGGAGCTAAATTTAGATGGAGAACTTCAGGAGGAGGCCGAGTTTAAGAGTTCTATGCTGATGTTCATGGGGCTGGCTATGCTGGTGATCTTTGGTCTCATGGCGATTGCTTTCAAATCCTATTGGCAGCCCTTCTTAGTATTAACTGCCATTCCTTTTGGCATCATGGGGGCCATTTTTGGCCACGCCTTGCTCGACTGGGAAGTTAGTATCTTTTCCATGATGGGCGTGATTGCCTGCGCAGGCGTCGTGGTCAACGATAATCTGGTGCTAATTGATCGTATTAACCACTTGCGCGAGCAAGGCTACGAACTTTGGGATGCCTTGTTGCAGGGGGCAGAGGATCGGTTTCGCCCCATTATTTTGACGTCTTTGACCACATTCGTGGGCCTGTTGCCCATCATGTCTGAGACAAGTGTGCAGGCCCAGTTTTTGATCCCAATGGTCACATCCTTGGCATTTGGCGTGTTATTTGCCACCGGCGTGACCCTAGTTTTGGTTCCAGCGCTTTATTTGGTTGGTGATGACGTAACGGACTTTTTACAGCGGTTACTGGGAGGGGGTAAAGAATCGTCGGTCACCGATGCTACGACGGTATCGACAGCAAGCTGAACGGCGGCCTAGACGCACAGCCTAGCGGGGATCAAGGCGTCGAGGCGGCTCGCAGGGGTTTCTGCGGTAGCTTTTATTTAATAGCCCAGCAACTGCAGCTCCTTGCCGCAGCTAGACATGATCCGTTCGCGAAAGCTGGGCGCGACCTCGGATCCGGTCGGGGAAATAAATTCAAACTGATGATTGGGATTGTGCTGTCGGTAAGCTGCTTCTTGATTACGCATATTCTGTCGCGAGGCAGCTTCTACCGCTCCCATGATGGCCCTTTCAGGCAATTGCCAGCCAAAGTTCTCGTCGATGGCACGCAACTCCTTTTCGCTATTGGCAACCAGATCCTCGTAGCGCAAGAGGTGAACAAAAATGACATCTGATGCAAAACTATTATCCACTAACCACCCTTGTACATGCCGCTTCCAGGCTTCGACGCCCAATATAGGATGATCAAGGAAGTCTTCACTTTTGCCAGACTGCCACCAGCCCCTGCCAACGGCGTAGCGTAAGTTGCTGGCCATGACGTCAACCGGGTGCCTTACAAGGTAAAGGCTATGAATAAACTGGGGAGAGAAGATCGAGTGTATTTTGTAAAATCTTGTGGGGGGATCTTGGAAGGTGTGAGACGTGACGTGCTCACCAACACACAGGTCAGCAATGTAATTACGGACCGAGGCAAAGGTCGCTCTAGCCCTGTAGCCGTTGGCAATAAGCAGAGCGTTTGCGACAAGAACGGTGAGAAAGGTCACGCCCGACTTTGGAAATTCGCAAATGTAAAAATCTTTGGAACCGGGCTCTGAGCGCAGACGAGTCAGTTTTTTTGTTACGTTGGGAGCTGACTGCGTCTGCAAGGGCGAGACGGGATCTTCCTTGTCATGGCCCTCGGTCATGAGAGTGTGCGTCGCAGAGCCCGTTGGCACGTCAGGGTTCGCCTACTAGAGGGCCAATTTATCTGCCAAGGACTCATAGACTCAGGGTGCTTTAGGGCCTGCGGCAATGATCGCGTCGCTAACGTTGAAATTTCCAATATTATCTTGAAAGAGAGCTGCTAATTTCTGTGCCTGGGCTTCGTAAGCGTCATCGTCACCCCAGCCCGCCTTTGGATTGATGTACTTTTCATCCACCCCTGGAATAGCGCTCGGAAAAGTTAGGTTTAGGGTGTCAAGGTGCTGAGTTTCTCCATCTAACAGGCAGCCACTTTGCGCAGCATTCACTACCGCCCGTGTTACTGGAATGGGGAACCTTGCGCCGCTGCCTTCAGCACCACCTGAGCCGCCAGCCCAACCCGTGTTTACAAGGTAAACTTGGCTGCCGAAATCTTCGATGCGTTTCATTAATAATTCTGCATAATCCCCAGCGGGTCGGGGCATAAACGGGGCGCCAAAACAGGTTGAAAATGTTGGGTGAATTCCTGCGGCTGCGCCGACCTCAGTAGAGCCAACACGAGCGGTATACCCTGACAGAAAGTGAAAGGCGGCCGCTTCCTTAGATAAAATTGAAATGGGGGGCAACACTCCTGACACATCACAAGTCAGGAATATTACGCACTTGGGCTCGCCGCCGCTGTTTTGCGGCACCCGTCGCACTACATGCTCTAGGGGGTAACAGCAGCGTCCATTCTCGGAGAGACTCGTGTCATTGTAGTCGGCGCGGCGCCGCTCATTTAACACTACGTTTTCAACGATAGCGCCAAACCGAATGGCGTCCCAGATTATAGGTTCGTTTTTCTGGCTCAGATTAATAGTTTTGGCGTAGCAGCCCCCCTCAATGTTGAAAACAGCGCCTTTTGCCCATCCGTGCTCGTCATCACCAATTAGGTAGCGCGAGGGGTCGGCCGACAGTGTTGTTTTGCCGGTTCCTGAAAGCCCAAAAAAGAGTGTTGTTTGGCCATCCTCCCCCACGTTTGCCGAACAATGCATTGGCATGACGTCTTTTTCCGGCAGCAGGAAGTTTTGCACCGAGAACATGGCTTTTTTCATTTCTCCGGCATAGCGCATGCCAGCGATGAGCACTTTTCGCTGACCGAAATTAACAATGACCGTGGCTTCGGAATTGGTTCCGTCGCGCAGGGGATCGCAAACAAATTCGGGCACATTAAGAATTTTCCACTCGGGCTTATTAGTGGGGTTATAAGTGTCGGGTCGGATAAACATATTTCTTGCGAAAAGCGACTGCCAAGCGGTTGTCGTTGTGGCGCGAACAGGAAGGTAATGCTCGTTGTGCTCCCCTACATGGAGGTGTTGGATAAAAGTTGTCTTTTCACTCGCAAATGCTTTCACTCGCGCCCACAGAGCGTCGAATTGGTCGCCATCGAATGCTTTGTTAACTGAACCCCAATCGATGGCGTCCTCAGATGACACTTCTTTGACCACAAATCGGTCTGCGGGAGAGCGTCCCGTTCTGGCGCCCGTTTCTACGCGCAGCGCTCCGGTATCTGACAATGTCCCCTCACCGCGTGCCAGGGCTAGTTCAATGAGCTTTGATGGGGGAAGGTCACTGTGCTTCTGTGGGGTAGTGGCGTTGCTGTCATGGCTCATTGTGGAAATCCGTGGCTGTCTGGGAGGCAAATTTTCTGGACGCTTAGTTTAATGCACACGCCCATTTTCTGCGAGCGTCGGAATATCTGATTGGACGAAGCGGTAATCAGTTCCGCACATATCGCAGTGCAGTGTAATCGCCCCTTCATCTGCAAGCAGATCAACTTGCTCGGTCTCGGGAAGCAGCAAAAGCGCATTGAGACTGCGCTCCCGAGAGCATGAGCAGTTAAAGATAATGGGAGCTGGCTCGAACAAGCGCACGGGCGTCTCGTGAAAAAGGCGGTGTAATAATGTGGCGGGAGGCAATTCGACCAATTCCGCCGAAGTAATTGTATCAGCGAGAATACAAGCTGTTTTCCACTGATCTAGCCGTGCGGCAGCCTGCGGCTGTAGCTGTGCAGGCAGTTGTTGTAGCATCATCCCTGCTGCGCGACCCTGCTGTGCAGTCAGCCAAAAGCGTGTATGCAGTTGCTCACTTTGAAGAAAGTAGTTTTCAAGGGCTCCTGCAAGAGTAGTCGATTCAAGGGCAACAATGCCCTGATACCGCTGCCCACCGTCTCGTTCAATCGTGATTGCGAGTTGTCCATCGGCTAGTAAATCTAGGGGTGTCGTTGCCTCTGCATCGAGATTTCCTCTCGCGATCCCCCGGATCTCAAGGTCGCTAGTGCATTCCACCATGACGAGTTCTACAGGACCGCCGGCTCGTGCTTGAAGTACTATCTTACCTTTGTATTTGAGGTTGTTGCTGATTAGAACTGCTGCCGAAGCAAATTCGCCTAACAGCTGTTTGATGCTGCCGCTGTAGCCATGCACCGACGTAATTTCTCCGATGGCGTTGTCAAGTACAACGCATTCGCCACGTATATCGGCGTCGTCAAAGAGAAATCGCAGGCTAGAATCGTATGGGTTCATACAAGTAAGTTATTGCTGGGCACAATGGGTTCCAATTGATGGGTGGTCCTTTGATCGGGTTACCGGAGGAAAAATGAGTAAAATTGAAATTAACAGGCGGCACCACCTTACTGATCAGGAGCGTGCTGGGATACTCGACGACTTGTCAGCTTATCTGCGAGAAATAGGCGCAGACGTGGCTGTAGAAGGTGACCAGCTGGATTTCTCGGGGCGTGGATATAAGGGCACCGTGTCAGTATTGCCAGAAGTGGCCGTGGGCTATATCAGCTTGGGGCTGTTGGCGAGGCCCTTTAAGGGGCAGCTTGAAAGAGCCATTCACGACCACTTAGAGGCGCGGCTAGCCGCGCCTTGAGGGTCACGCCGCAGCTAAAGCCTTAACTTTGGCGTTTAATCGGCTCTTATGTCGTGCAGCCTTGTTCTTTTCAATAATGCCCTTGGTCACCATTTTATCAATAACCGGTACCGCTTCGGCATAAGCGGCGGTGGACGCATCAAAGTCTCCCGTGCCAATCGCTGCGATTACATGCTTGATCTTGGTGCGAACCAATGAACGAAGACTGGAGTTACGTGCCCGACGCTTATCGTTTTGACGGGCGCGCTTACGGGCTTGCGGTGAATTGGCCAAAGGGACTCTCCAAGAAAGGGTCAGAAAAATAGGCGCGAATTGTCCGTAAACCGAGGGCGGCTGTCAATGCGGATTTGGCGGTAATGCTGAGCACCTCGTTGAGATGCTCCAGAGAGCTTCAGGGATGGTTACCAACCTAGATAGATGAGAGCCCAGCCCAAAACTGCCAAAAGAACGCTCTGTCCGGCTTTATCGAGGCGAAATAAGCCGTAGGTGTAGCCGGCGGGGGGTAAAAGCAGTGAAAATAAGCCCCAGGCGTAGTCTTCTTTCCAGGAGACAACGAGTAGCAAAATCCAACTGATTAAAAGGGCTGCTGCCCCTAGGGTCATTAAAAGCGCGCTTGAAGCGTCCATTTCTATTTCTCGGAAGTCAATGTTAACGGCGACGGAGGTTATCAGAAACCGATGGCTTTGGGGCAGGGTAGAATGTCAAAACAAGCACGCCGTCGACAAAAGGGCACTGCAACAACCATGAAAGAGGTCAATGATCCCTATTCCGATATCCGTCCATATCGCGACAACGAGGTAGCGAATGTATTACTGAGACTTCGAGATGAGCCTGGTCTGATTAATACGCTGGCTGAGTGGAAGTTAGGGCCTTTGTATCGGATTGTGCCTGCGCTCGCTCGTGCTTTGGTGAGGCTGTGGCTGGGTCAGCGACTCAGGCGTTTAGACACAGTTGACGCCGTACAAAAACAGTTAAGGCCTCTGCTAGCCAATATGGTTAACCGGACCGTTCGCCTTAGCAGCGATGGTTTGGAGTCACTTGGACCCACTGAGTCCTGGTTATTTATTAGTAATCATCGTGATATTGCCCTAGACCCTGCGCTTACGAACCACATCTTGTACGACGCAGGCCATCGGACGTTGGCAATAGCGATCGGTGATAACCTTCTGAAGGAGCGGTGGGTCGCAGATTTGATGCGCCTAAATAAGAGCTTTATTGTTAAGCGCGCCCTGTCAGGCCCTCGAGAGTTGTTGGCAGCCTCCCGACAGCTGGCGGGATTCATGCGCACTATGGTCAACAAAAATCAGGGTCCTGTGTGGATAGCACAACGCGAGGGCAGGGCAAAAGACGGGATAGACACCACGGAGCCTGCAGTGATTAAAATGCTCTCCTTAGCTCGAGACCGCCAGACTGAAACAATTGCCGATGTGCTTCCGACTTTAAAAATTGTCCCTTTAGCTATTGCCTATGAGTTGGATCCCTGCGATGCGGCCAAGGCCG
This sequence comes from Luminiphilus sp., assembly GCA_029253705.1. GTDB lineage: Bacteria > Pseudomonadota > Gammaproteobacteria > Pseudomonadales > Halieaceae > Luminiphilus. The sequence continues at coordinate 13,537 of JAQWYY010000272.1, forward strand.
CTGAACTTGCTGCAGGGGAGGGTTATGTCAAGTCAGAGCAGGAAGATATTTTATCGATTGGTCAAGGCATTACCGGGCAAAAAGGGTGTGTCCATTTGAGTTTTGGTGCACCGCTCTCAACAGAACATGGTGATGTTAGCAGCGTGGTGAGTGCTATTGATGAGCATATTCGATGCAATTATCGGCTTTTTGAAACAGCACTTTGGGCCTGGCAGCGTCTAGAGCAGACGCAGAGAGCGCCTGAGGTAGCTATTTATCCGGGCACTATTTCTCGAGAAGAGTTTGATGCCCGTATCAATGCTATGCCGGCATCGCATAGACCTTTGGCGCTAGCCATGTACGCCAATCCATTGCGTCGCGCTCTTGGGGAGCTTTGATTGCTAGCCGATGCTATCAAGGCTCGTATTCGCGACGCTTACCAAACACTTATCGACCAGCGCGATTTAAAGCCCCGCTGGGGACAGCGTCAGATGATCGCAGAGGTCGCCAATGCCCTAGGGGATCCGGACCTACCCCAGCCCATTGCTGTTGTTGAGGCCGGCACCGGTACGGGAAAAACCATAGCCTACACTGTTGCTGCTTTACCCGTGGCGAGTGCCAGGAATAAAACACTGGTAATCGCTACTGCTACGGTGGCTCTGCAAGAGCAACTGATTTATCGCGACCTCCCAGATATTCTCAACCACAGTGGTCTCGACTTTAAGGTGACTCTTGCCAAGGGTAGGGGGCGTTACGTCTGCCTGCAGAAGATTGATAACCACCTCGCTGGCGCCGTAGTGCCTGCGCTGATTCCACTGTACCCCGATGAGGTGGCTGATCTGGCGATCGAGGATGCCACGCCGGTTATGGAGTCAATGGTTGAAGCCATGGCGGGCAACAGCTGGGACGGCGACCTAGATCGCTGGCCCGGTGCCGTTGAGGACTCAATACGCCGAATAGTAACCACTGACGCAGTTCAATGTAGTGGTCGTCGTTGCGGCTTCGTACAACAATGTCCTTTTTTTAAGGCGCGAGAGGGCCTTCAGGAGGCCGATGTGGTGGTTGCGAATCACAATCTTGTGCTTGCTGATCTCAAGTTTGGGGGGGGCGCTATTTTGCCGCCACCGGAGGACTGCATTTTCATATTTGACGAAGGACATCAACTGGCCGGTAAATGCTTGGATCAGTTCACGTTGCTTTCTCGCAGCCCCTCAACACGGCAGGCGTTGCGAGAGACCACTCAGTGGCTAACGGCGCAACATGATTCGCTGTCAGAGTTCATCGGCCAGGTTGGCTTACTGGGTGAGCTGCAAGCGGTATTGGCCGACCTGTTGCAGTTAAACGATGACGTTGCGGTGTGGGGGGAAACTTTTCTCGAACAGCATGCTGATCAGTCAGATGAGTATAGATTTCCTCAAGGAGTTATTCCCGATGCATTACGCGAGCATGCGGGAGCGCTGGTTAATGTTTGGCGTCGGCAGTTGGATCTGGCCCAACGCGTGGAAGTGGCATTAGAGAACCGCCGAGAAGAGGCCGAGGTCCAGTTGCGCGACACGGTAGATGTCTGGCTGGGCAGTGTGCAGGCCATGGTGGCGAGAGCGGAAGGCCAGTTAGAACTGTGGCGTTCCTATAAAAATGCAGAGTTACCTGATTTAGACGAACCCTGGGCCCGCTGGTTGAAAGCGGCATCGCGTAATGGTGATGGTGTGGTTTTTATGGCGAGTCCAGTGCTTGCGAGAGACTTGCTGCACGAACACCTTTGGTCCAGAGCCGCAGGCGTGGTCATGACATCGGCGACTTTGTCCGCTTTGGGTAGTTTTGATCGTTTGCGGTCCATGACCGGTTTACCTCACGACGCACTTTATAAGCGAGTTGAAAGTCCTTTTGACGCGCAGCAGGGTGTTTTCGCGATCCCTCAATTAACGAGTGACCCTGGTGATAGCGAGGTTCATACAGATGAGGTAATCGCTTTATTGCCTGATTTAATAAAAAATGACGCGGGAGTCCTCATGCTATTTAGTTCGCGCCGCCAAATGGAGGCGGTGTGTACTGGCGTGTCGGGAGCGCTTGATCATGAAGTTTTGGTGCAGGACAGTTTGAGCAAATCAAGGTTGCTGGAACGGCACCGAGAAAATATTGATGAGGGGCGACGCAGCCTCATAATGGGATTGGCGAGCTTCGCCGAAGGTATCGATTTACCGGGGACTTACTGCGATCACGTTGTCATTGCCAAACTCCCGTTTTCTGTTCCTGATAATCCCAGGGAAGCGGCTCATGCCGAGTTACTTGAGGCTCTGGGGCGCAATGCCTTTATGGAAATCAGCGTGCCAGATGCTGCACTTCGCCTCGTGCAGGCCAGTGGTCGTTTATTACGCACTGAGGAGGATCATGGGCGCATTACACTTTTGGATCGGCGCTTACTGACGAGGCGTTACGGTAGGGCTATTTTAGATTCACTGCCGCGTTATCGATTTGATCTGCCTCCCACGGGTTAGGCCAGCGGACTAAGGCTTCGAAGTGTTCTCCGCCTCAAAGGCTTCACGAGTATCGTGCGTTACTGTTGTCCCGAGCAGAAGTTAGGTGTCGCGGGCAGACATTAGGGCGAAAATTACGCTGGGTTTAGATTGAAAATGCCGAATTTCTTCATATTATCTGTTCTCCAATACGAAGCGCTATCGATCAGTTCAGAAGCTGGTGTCCATAAAAAAACCCCCTGAGTCATGTTCGAGGGGGTTCTAATAGTATTATTTCTTTAACAGAGAGCTTTTTGTTGGGCCTTTAATCCCAGGTTAAAGCCCCCCCTGTTTGGTACTCAATAACCCGTGTTTCAAAGAAGTTCTTTTCTTTGCGTAGGTCCATAATCTCGGACATCCAAGGAAATGGGTTCTGGGCTCCGGGAAACTGCTCTGGTAGGCCTACCTGATTTAGACGGCGGTTACAGATGAACTGTAGATACTCCTCCATCATGGCCGCATTCATTCCCAAGACACCTCTGGGCATAGTATCTCTAGCGTAGGCGATTTCAAGCTCCGTGCCTTCGAGGATCATTTGAATCACTTCCTGCTGGAACTCTGTTGTCCAGAGTAAGGGGTTCTCCAGCTTGATCTGATTAATGACATCGATACCGAAATTCAGGTGCATTGACTCATCCCGCAGGATGTACTGAAACTGCTCGGCGACTCCCGTCATTTTATTGCGACGGCCCATGGACAGAATTTGAGTAAAGCCACAGTAGAAGAAGATACCTTCAGTCACGCAGTAGAATCCGATGAGATTACGCAGCAGCTCTTGATCGGTCTCTATCGTACCGGTGCGGAAGTTAGGATCTGACAAGCTTTGTGTTTTACCCAGGCTCCAAGTTGCTTTTGCGGCAACCGAGGGGACCTCGCGATACATGTTGAAGACCTCACCTTCATCCATGCCTAGTGACTCAATGCAATATTGATAAGCATGGGTGTGGATTGCTTCCTCAAAAGCCTGTCTCAACAAATACTGACGGCATTCAGGGTTAGTAATCAGCCTATAAATAGCGAGTACCAGATTGTTGGCTACCAGTGAGTCAGCGGTTGAAAAATATCCCAAAGAACGCATAACGATACGACGCTCATCGTCAGAGAGCCCGTCGGGGGCTTTCCAAGTTGCAACGTCTGCAGTCATATTGATTTCTTGGGGCATCCAGTGATTGGCGCAGCCATCAATGTATTTTTGCCAAGCCCAGTCGTACTTGAATGGAACCAACTGGTTTAGGTCTGCGCGACAGTTAATCATCGCCTTTTCGTCGACGCTAACCCGCGCCGCGCCCATTTCCAGTTCTTCTAGGCCCGGTGCAACATCGATCTGCTCGATGGAACCTTTGGCCTTTTCTACATTGTCGGCCATGATTGCGGCCGCTTCAGCATCAGCGGCTACGCCTTGTTTGTAGTCAGTCGTTACTGGTTCCGGCGTTTCAACGACGGGTTCGGCTTTCACTACTGGCCGCACTACTGGTGCAGCAGGAATGATGGCTTCTTCGGTATCATATTCTTCCCAGCTGAGCATCGTATTGTCTCCTCAGTTCAACGTGGTTTGAGATTATTGGCAGGCTTCGCAATCTGGGTCGTCCAGAGAGCAAGCCTGCGGTACAGGTGCGGGTTGTGGTGCTGCTGCGGCGGCACCCGATGCCACAGCATTAAGTTTTCCAGACTCAACCGTCGACTTTTCAGTGCCGGTAGCGGCGAGACTGCGGAGGTAGTAGGTGGTCTTCAGACCGCTGTACCAAGCCATTCTGTAAGTGACATCAAGCTTTTTACCGCTGGCATTATTAATGTAAAGATTTAAAGATTGAGCTTGGTCAATCCACTTTTGACGTCGGCTGGCACTGTCTACTAGCCATCTGGGTTCAACTTCAAACGCCGTAGAGTATTTAGCTTTCAAGTCATCAGGGATGCGATCAATAGACTGTACAGAGCCGTCGAAATATTTGAGGTCATTAACCATGACCTTATCCCACAAGTCGCGAGCTTTAAGGTCTCGCACCAAGTAGGGGTTCACAACAGTGAACTCGCCCGACAGGTTAGATTTAACATACAAATTTTGATAAGTGGGCTCGATAGACTGCGATACACCCGTGATGTTGGCGATAGTGGCCGTAGGTGCGATTGCCATACAGTTGGAGTTACGCATGCCATGTTGGGCTACGCGACTCTTGAGTTCGGGCCAATCAAACGTCATGTCACGGTTCACTTCTATATATTCGGCCCCGCGTTGCTCCACCAACATGTCGAGTGAGTCGAGTGGGAAAATACCTTGGCTCCAAAGCGAACCTTCATAACTTGAGTACGCGCCGCGCTCCGCCGCCAATTCGCTTGACGCCTCGATGGCAAAGTAACTCACGGCCTCCATAGATTGGTCGGCAAAGCTAACAGCGCCTTCGGACGCATAGGAAACGTCGATCTTATACAGTGCGTCTTGGAAGCCCATGACGCCCAATCCAATGGGGCGATGCCGCATATTGGATTGCTCAGCCTGTGGTACCGAGTAGTAGTTAATATCGATCACGTTATCGAGCATGCGTATTGCCGTTCGCACTGTGGCACGCAATTTCTTTAAGTTGAGTTTCCCGTCTTCTATGTGTTGCGGCAGGTTTACTGAACCCAAGTTACAGACTGCTATTTCGTCTGCGCTGGTGTTCAACGTGATCTCTGTGCACAGGTTAGATGAGTGAACCACGCCGACGTGCTGCTGTGGAGATCTCACATTGCATGGGTCTTTAAACGTCATCCATGGGTGGCCTGTTTCAAAAATCATGCCCAACATTTTCCGCCACACGGCTTGGGCCTTGAGAGTTTTGTGTACCTTAATTTCGCCAGTCGCTGCCATAGCCTCGTACTGGGCATAGCGCTCTTCGAACGCCCTGCCATACAGGTCATGTAGGTCCGGCACATCGTTGGGTGAAAACAAGGTCCAATCGCCATCCTCAAAGACCCGCTTCATAAAGAGGTCAGGAATCCAGTTGGCTGTATTCATGTCGTGGGTACGACGACGGTCGTCCCCGGTATTTTTGCGAAGCTCTAGGAACTCTTCTATGTCGAGGTGCCAAGTCTCCAAATAAGCGCATACCGCGCCCTTCCGCTTGCCCCCTTGATTAACCGCGACGGCGGTATCGTTCACCACCTTCAAGAACGGCACGATGCCCTGACTTTTTCCGTTGGTACCTTTTATGTATGAGCCTAAGGCCCTAACAGGGGTCCAGTCATTGCCAAGTCCGCCAGCAAATTTAGATAGCATGGCGTTATCCTGAATTGCGCCATAAATACCAAACAAATCATCGGGCACGGTGGTGAGATAGCAGGAGGACAGCTGAGATCGCAAGGTTCCGGAGTTAAACAGTGTGGGTGTGGAACTCATGTAATCGAAGGACGACAGGAGCTTATAGAACTCAATAGCCCTTGCATTCGGGTCATCTTCACGGATCGACAAGCCCATGGCAACACGCATGAAAAACACTTGAGGCAACTCGATACGAACTTCATCTGCGTGAATAAAATAGCGATCGTAGAGTGTTTGTAATCCTAGGTAACTAAATTGTAGGTCTCGCTCTGGAAGCAGTGCCTGCCCTAGGGTTGCGATATCAAATTCCAGAAGCTCTGGAGCCAGTAGTTCTAGGGTCACTCCCTGATTAATAAAAGCACTCAGTGCGTCACTGTACAACGCCTGCATATCTTCCTGGGTTGCACTTTTTGCGACACCCAAGTAATCCAAAGACTCTGCCCGCAAGTTGTCGAGTAGCAGACGTGCTGCGACATAGCTGTAGTTAGGATCCTGCTCAATCATGGTTCGAGCCGTAATAACTAGCGATGTGCTGACTTCTTCTGCGGTTACGCCGTCGTATAAATTTCGCAGTGCTTCGTCGATGATGGCGGACTCACTGACGTCGACGAGATCGGCGCAGGCCTCGGATACAATGGTGCGCACCCGCTCTATGTCTAAACGCTCGCGGCTGCCATTTGGCATAACCACATTGATACCGCTGGCTGCTGCCTGGGATTCTGGAGATAGCGCCGCTTTAGCTGCGCGGTCACGAGCGCGGGCTTCCCTATAAATGACGTAATCCCGGGCTATTCTGTGTTCTCCAGCCCGCATCAGGGCCAGTTCTACCTGATCTTGTATGTCTTCTATATGAATGGTGCCGCCCGATGGCATACGACGCTTGAAGGTAGCGATAACCTGTTCGGTCAGTTTGGCCACAGTCTCATGAATACGACTACTGGCGGCTGCAGTGCCGCCTTCGACAGCTAAAAAAGCCTTGGTAATCGCTACCGATATTTTGCTGTCTTCAAAACTGGTCACGGTGCCGTTGCGCTTAATGACCCTAAGCTGGCCGGGTGCAGTAGCTTGAAGTCGCCCTGCAGCTGTGTTTTCCATTACTGGGGCTGCGCTGCTAGCCTGAGTTGAGGTTCCGGTTTCTGTGCCTGTCTGCATCTTATTTTGGCCTCGTCAAAATATAAAAATCCCCGCTGGGGTCTGGTCGCCGCTCGCGTGGGTTGTGCCGCTTTCCGCCCGTTCACCACCCACGCTTCAGTGTGGTCTAGACCCAAGATATAGGGGTTTGATGATTAGACCACCCCAAGATAGGTGGGTAAGGGCACTAATGCAATAGAGAAAAAGGCTGGAACACCTGTGCACAACCTGTGTAAATGTCGGCACGTAAGTGCTTACTTACAATGACAGCCATACCGCTGTTGGCAAAAGGCAGTATGGAGAGAGTGTGGATAGATAAGCCTGATTTTATTGATATTTTTGGGACAAATTATTGACCAACACGGTCAGGGTGCCTCAGAGCTACGCCTCGGGCGCACTAGGCCGCTGCTTTGGGACTTTAGCCCAACAAGAACTCGATCAAGGCTTTTTGGGCGTGAAGTCGGTTTTCGGCTTCATCCCAAATCACCGTTTCCGGCGCTGCCATTAGCTCAGATGAGATCTCTTCATCTCGATGAGCCGGCAGGCAATGCATATAGAGGGCGTCTGGTTGCGCGATAGATAGTAGCTCGCGGTTTAGCTGATAAGGAGCCATGGCAGCACTGCGAGCATGTTGTTCGTCTTCTTGCCCCATAGAGGCCCATACGTCGGTAACCAGTAAGTCAGCACCCTGAGCAGCCTCTTTTGGGTCATGCACAATACTAACGCGGTCGCTATTGTCTGACACCAATTGTGAAGCTGGCTCATAGCCATCAGGACAGGCCACAACCAATTCAAAGTCGAGTAATCGTGCTGCATTGATGTAGGAGTGGCACATATTATTGCCGTCCCCCAACCAACATACGCGGCGGCCTTGAATGTCACCGCGGTGTTCGAACCAGGTTTGCATATCTGCCAAAAGCTGGCAGGGGTGGTAGTCATCGGTTAGGCCGTTAATAACGGGTACCGTTGCAAAGTCGGCGAAACGCTCGACGCTGCTGTGATCGTGGGTGCGAATCATCACCAGGTCGACCATCGACGACAGTACTCGAGCGGTGTCCTCAACGGGTTCCCCGCGTCCCAGCTGTGTGTCGGCTGACGAGAGAAATAATGCGCTGCCACCGAGTTGACGCATTCCCACTTCAAAAGATACCCGGGTTCGCGTGGAAGCCTTGGCAAATAACATCGCCAATACTTTGCCCGGATATCGCGCGTGAGGTGTGCCCTCGCGCTGCTGAACTTTTAAGTCATTGGCTCTGCTAATAATGCTCCTGAGTTCGTCAGAGGTCAGATCACTCAGTGTGAGAAAATGTCGGGGTGTGTTCATGCCGCAATCTCCGGCGCTTGATTAATAATTTCGGCCACGCAGTGCCCGAGTTGGTTGGCTTCGTCATTGCTCATGACCAGTGGGGGCAGTAGGCGAATGGTATTGCCTGACGTTACATTGATTATCGTGCCTTGCTCTAAAGCCGCGCTGACCAAACCGGTTGCTGGCACAGACACTTCTATTCCTAGCATGAGCCCTAACCCGCGAATTTCAACAACGTGTTCAGGATTCGCAAGATGGTCGCTAAAAGCCTTGAGAATGTGGTCTCGAATGACATCGGCTCTTGCCAGCAAGTGCGGGTCTGCGAGGGTATTCACAACGGCACTGGCAGCGGCGCAGGCTAGAGGGCTACCACCGTATGTTGTGCCATGATCGCCTGCTCTTAGTGCTGTGGAAGCCTCGCCTTTAGCGAGACAGGCACCAATTGGGTAGCCGTTACCCAAACCTTTGGCAGTAGTCAGGACATCGGGGGTTACCCCGAGACGTTGATAAGCGTAGAGGGCACCGCAGCGACCATTGCCGGTTTGAACCTCGTCGAACATGAGCAACCAGTTTTGCTGGTCGCAAAGTGATCTTAAAGCCCGGAGGTATTCACTCGATAGTGGGCGGACACCGCCTTCACCTTGTACCGGCTCAACTAGTACTGCCACGATATCTTTTTGAGACGCCAGTGAGTGGAGAGCCTCGATATCCTCACGCGCAATGCGGATGAATCCTGGCACCATTGGTTCAAAAGGCTTACGCATGCCTTCTCCAGCAGTTGCCGCTAGAGCACCCAAAGTGCGCCCGTGAAAAGCGCCCTCTAAAACCACGATGGTCGGTGTTTTTATCTGGCGGTCATGGCCGTAGCGTCGTGCCAGCTTAATAGCAACTTCATTGGCCTCCGCTCCTGAATTACAGAAAAAAGCCGTGTCCATGGCTGTGGCTGCGATCAACTCAGCCCCGAGCTGTTCTTGGCTGGGAATACGAAACAGGTTAGATGTGTGCACCAGCTCTCGGGCTTGCTCCTCAATAGCCTGAGTAACTCTGGGGTGGCAATGGCCCAGGTTGGTGACTGCAATCCCAGACAATCCATCAAGATAAGGCTTGCCTTGACTGTCCCAAAGCGTGGCGCCGCGCCCTCGAACGAAGGCGACGGGTAACTGTTTGTAGGTGCGCATAACAGCAGACATAGCTTAAAGACCGGCCAGTAAAGTAAGCGCGCAAGTCTACCGTTTGCGAAGGATGGTTGAAACATGCCGCGATCGGGCATGTATCCAAGCCATCTCGGCGTTATACTAGCGGCCTGACAAGTGGTCGGGCTTAACCACAGCCCATTTACTGCATTTTGGAGAGCATCATGGATATTATGGAAACAATCAAAGAACAGGTCACCAGTAATCGGGTAATCCTGTACATGAAGGGTTCACCTAATCAGCCGCAGTGTGGGTTCTCTGCTCGAGCCGTGCAGGCTCTGGCGAGCGTAGGCGAGCGTTTTGCCTATGTGGATATCCTGTCAAACCCAGAGATCCGCGCCAATTTACCGATCTATGCTAACTGGCCTACTTTCCCGCAGCTTTGGGTCGACGGCGAGCTAATCGGTGGCTGCGATATTATCGCGGAGATGGAAACGTCAGGGGAGTTGGCCGAGGCGATAAAAGCTGGCGCCAGCGATCAGTCTTAAAGCCTCAAGTAACCGGCTTATTTTGATTAAAAATAGCAGGGGTTCCACAGCACTGCTGCCTGTGCTGTTAGTCAGTTGGGCTCTGTTCGCTCAGCTGGCACTGTCCGCTGGCGCTGAAGAGCCATTAACTCTAGCCATTAATAATGGCCGGGTGATTAACCCTGAGACTGGCTTAGACGCTATTCGACATATCGGAATCCGAAAGGGGCGGGTGGCATTAATAAGCCAAACGCCGCTTGCAGGTGCTGAGACAATAGATGCCACCGGTTTGGTGGTGGCGCCTGGTTTTATAGACATTCATAGCCATACCCTGACACCGTTAGGGCAGCGACGAAATGTGCTCGATGGCGTGACGACCCAGCTGGAAATGGAGGCCGGCGCCTTGCCCTCGTCAGCCGCTGGCGACCTGGTGGCTAATCGACCTATTATTAACTACGGAGCATCGGTGGGGCACTTTGCCGCACGGATCCAAGTTCTTGAAGGTCGCGATTTGCCCTACTTTTTTTATCGGGGTGAGCAAGCAAGTATGGCTTCCCCCGCTTTCACGCAGCGTGCGACTGCGCCGCAAATCGCGGCTATTCGCCGTAAGCTCGAAGAAGGTCTTGATGGCGGTGGGCTGGGTGTTGGCCTGCTGCTCGACTATATGCGCGATGCGGTGAGTCCAGATGAATTGGCAATGATTTTTGATGTGGCTGGAGGCCGTAAAGTGCCGGTTTTTGTCCACGTGCGACGCAACCTTCCGGGAGACCCCAAGGGGCTCGAGGAAGTTCTAGCCCTCGCAGAACAATACGATACTGCGGTATTTATTTGCCACATTACACACAATGCCATGAACGGTATTGAAGACTGGCTGGAAAAAATTGATGCCGCCCGAGCCCGAGGAGTGAGGGTGACAACAGAAACCCTGAGTTACTTGGCTGGGGGTACCAGTATTTCCGCGGACGTATTTCGCAAGCGTGACTGGCGGTCTATTTTCGCCATCGACTATACCGATGTGCAGTGGGTGGCTACGGGCGAGTGGCTCACGGAGGACACTTGGGCGCACTATGCTGAAACCGAGCCTGACGGAATGGTTAACCATCATTACGTGCAGGAATCCTGGCTGCATTCAGCCCTGCGTTGGCCAGATATGATGGTATCAACTGATGCTTTACCTGCCTTTGACCCTGCACAAATGACTAACCCCAATATCTCGGGCAGCTTTTCTCGTTTGTTAGGTCGTTATGTTCGCGAGCAAGAGATCCTTGGACTTAGCGATGGGCTGTCTCGTATGAGTCTGAAGCAGGCACAATGGCTGGAGACCTTCGCACCTCAATTTAGCCGCAAAGGGCGTGTACAAGTGGGCGCAGATGCGGACTTAGTTGTTTTTGACCCTCAAACGGTGGCGGCTGGAGCAGATTACGGATCTCCTTGGCAGTCGCCAGTGGGTATTAATTGGGTCGTTGTCGGGGGGGTGATTACGGTAGACAGCGGGGAGCTAGTGCCCGCTGCCGCCGCGGGGCGTTACCTAGATACCACCCCGTTAGCAGATTAAGACTACCTTAGCTTTCAGACGGCTTGACCGTGCGCATAGCAGTTTGAAGGTAGTTTTGCTCGCCGACACGATCCATTAGTGAAAGCTGGGTTTCCAGCCAATCGATATGCTCCTCTTCCGCATCTAGGATGCTTTGCGCGAGATCTCTCGATACGTAATCCCTGACCTCTTCACAATGCGCTACCGTCGCTTTGAGATCTTCGTGAGCGATATGCTCAAGTTTCAAATCGCACTCGAGCATTTCTCGAGGGTTTTCGCCAATCATTAGTCTGCCCAGATCTTGCAAATTGGGCAGGCCCTCCAGAAACAAAATGCGCTCTACCAGAGCGTCTGCGTGCTTCATTTCATCAATGGACTCGTGGTACTCGTGTTCTGCGAGTTCGCTGAGGCCCCAGTCTTTATACATTTTACTGTGCAAAAAGTACTGATTGA
>JAQWYY010000004.1 GCA_029253705.1 Luminiphilus sp.
CCCTCAACAATGGAGTCCAGCCGAATTCGGCGATCGCGCAGTCCATCGGCCCAACTCACTACAACCTTAATTTCTTGCAGCGCCCCTTTATCCAAGCCTGAGCGCCCCAGAGGAGCTGGCCGGGTTGTCACAGACCAATTAAACCCGCCATCCGTGACACCTTTATTGCTAATCCCTGATTTGGGCACCTGCACATTGTCTGCTAATAGCGAGCGCCCCAACTCCACGGCAAAGGCATAACGCTCATCGGCTCGTACGTTGCGCGTAGCGCCAGAGGCGGCACTGTACAGGCCGCCTAGAGCAATGCCCAAAATGGAGATCGCGACCATGGCTTCTAACAAAGAAAAGCCCTTTTGCTGACCGCGACGTTCAATCATCTTGACCTCCAAACTCAACATCGACCCGGCCTACCAGCCAATCCACGGCGATTTTCACGACAGAGCCGCTATCTCGAGTGATATCGATACCGCCACCGCTGGCACCACCATCGTGATAAAAACGAATGACTCCAAGACCGCCGCGATTAACCTCTTTTGCCGAGTGAGCAGCCACTTCCACGTCACTAGGGAAATCAACCTGCTTTTTCGCAAAGCGAACGAATCCCTCCCGGGGAGAAATAACAACGTCTTGGGATGAGCCACTTGCCACGGCTGCGTATCGGGCAGAATTGAGTAAGGTGATCGTGTCACGCACAGACGCACGAAACTGCACCGACTCATAAAAGCGAATCGATTGGGGCACAGCGACAGCCAAAACCAGGCCAACGACTGTTAGCGCTGCGACAATCTCGACCAGCGTGAATCCGTGAGACTTAGTCCCAGTTGTTAACGTCAGCGTCCTCACCATCACCACCCGGAGAGCCGTTTTGCCCATAACTAAAAATATCCAGCTCGGCATTCTGCCCCGGGTATTTGTAGTTATACGGGCGCTTCCAAGGGTCCTTGGGCACTTTGCCACCTTTTAGGTAAGGGCCATTCCAACCGGTGGCATCGCTAGGCTTACTAACTAACGCGTCCATGCCCTCATTGGTCGATGGGAATCGCCCCACATCGAGCTTGTACATTTCGAGCGCTTGCTCGAGGTCGCGAATTTGAATTTTCGCGGTCTTGGACTTAGCACCCCCTAACTGATTCAACACTTGGGGTCCTACCAAACTGACCAGCAAACCCAGTATCGCCAGCACAACCAAAAGCTCCATCAGCGTAAAGCCCCGCTGGCGTCGATTGCGATTTCTGTGCATTGCTATTCCTCTTTTTTGCAAAATACGAACCTAAATATGACAGGCATATGTTTTAAATAGCGAGATCATTCACCGACAAAATGCCCATCAATATAGAGATGATGATCACCGCGATAATAGCGCCCATTGTCAAAATTAATAATGGTTCAAGCAGCGTCAGCAGGCGCTTTACACCAGACGCCACATGATCCTCGAAGACCGACGCCAGTTCTAACATCATATCGTCAAGGCGCCCCGACTCTTCTCCGACACGGGTCATCTGTATAACCATTGGGGTAAACATCTCTGCCTCGTCGAGTGCCACTGACATACGCTTGCCGGCCTTTACTGCCGAGGGCAAAACATTGAGCCCTTCCTTTAATGGCAAGTTACCTACAGTGTCGATCGCTATTTGAATGGCTTTCAGCAGTGAAACACCGTTGCCCAGCAGCGTACCTACGGTGCGAGCGAATTTCGCCATCTCATACTCAAAAGCAATAGTCCCCGCTATGGGCAGCGACAAAAGGCGCCTATCCAAAGCGCTTTTGCCCGAGGGCGAAATCGCCCAACGCTGCACAACCAAGGCCAATACCGCGACCAATATGCCGACCAGCAAACCCCATGCTTTGATAAACTCCGCCGCACCAATGACGGCCTTGGTCATTCCAGGCAGAGCATCGCCCATGTCGTTGAATAATGTCTCAAACTGAGGCACTACAAACCCAAGCATAACCACGACCGAAATCACGGCAACAACCAACAAAATCGCCGGGTAAATAAGGGCCGAAACAATGGAGTCTCGAGTGGCTTTGGCGCTTTCAAGGTGTTCTACGAGCCGCTCTAGTACTGCCGAAAGCTGCCCGCTGGCTTCGCCCGCTCGCACCATGCTGAGGTAAAAAGGGCCAAATATTTCATCGTAGGGCTGCAGCGCCAAAGACAGTGCCTTACCGCCTTTTACTGCCTTCAGCAATTCAGCCAAAACAGCACGCATGCGCGGCTGTCCATCCATATCTATAAGTACTTTCAGCGCCCGATCTAGAGGCAGCCCCGCTCGCAGCAGCACGGACAGCTCGCTGGTCATAGACAGCACTTCCTGCCGAGTGGGCGGCTTGGCATCAGCCTCACCATCGCCTTCCACTATTTTCAGTGGGGTCAGGCCTCGGGCCCGCAACTGTCGGGTTGCAAGGTCTAAAGCATCGGCTTCGATAACGCCCTGCTGAGCTTTACCGTCGCGCCCCACCGCTTTGTAGGTAAATGCCGGCATTAGGCGATAGCATTCTCGGAGCGCGTCGCCTTAACCAGTGGCGCAGAATCTGATACATCGTCGTCTCCGCTCTGATCTTGAGTGACCCGCATAACCTCCTCTAATGAGGTTTGGCCCAGTACAACTTTCCTCAACCCATCTTCATACAAGGTGATCATGCCCTGACGACGCGCTGCGCTATGTAAAATGGTGGCATCGGCACCCTCCATTATGACGCGGTGCATTTCTTCATCCAGCAAAAAAAGCTCATGAATTGAGGTGCGACCCACATAGCCGGTGTGACCACAATGATCACAGCCTTTGGCCTGAAAGACGGTTTGCTGTCCATCTGGCAAAAATCTCTGCAAATTGTATTTGCGAATAGCGACCTCAGACAGCTCCACCGACTCTTTGCAACTGGAGCACAGTGTTCGCACAAGTCGCTGTGCCAGCACCCCGTTCACTGATGAGGTAATTAGGTAGCGCTCCACACCCATATCTTCGAGTCGTGTAATGGCACCGGCTGCGGTGTTGGTATGTAGTGTTGAAAGCACCAGATGGCCTGTTAGGGCCGATTGCACTCCAATCTGCGCCGTCTCTGTGTCGCGCATTTCACCAATCATGATGATGTCAGGATCCTGCCGCAAAATAGAGCGTAATGATCGCGCAAAAGTAAGTTCTATCTGAGCTTGTACCTGAATTTGATTGACCCCCTCTAACTGGTACTCAACCGGATCCTCAACGGTAATAATCTTAAGCCGCTCAGAATCAAGGGACGCCAAAGAAGCATAGAGTGTTGTTGTTTTACCCGAACCCGTTGGCCCGGTGACTAGCAGTACCCCGTGGGGCTTCGCCAACAACGTTTGGTACCGTGTCAGGGTGTCTTCGGAAAACCCCATATCTGAGAGACTGAGACGAATACTTTCTCGGTCGAGAACTCGCATGACAATACTTTCGCCATGTACGGTTGGAATCGTGGAAACCCGTAAATCCAACTCATGACCTTTTACTCGGGTCATGATGCGACCGTCCTGAGGCAATCGTCGCTCAGCAATATTCATTCCTGACAACAGCTTAATGCGGGAGGCAATTGCTGGAGCAAGATTAGCCCCGGGTGGATCGGGCTGCTCCTGCAGCACACCATCAACGCGATACCGCAGCTGCAGGCCCTCCTCAAAGGGCTCGATATGAATATCTGATGCCGAGAGATCAACCGCGCGATGAATAATTTGATTTACCAGCCGAATAACGGGTGCTTCGCTGGCGAGATCTTTCAGGTGCTCAATAAATTCGTCATCGCTTTGACCAGAAAAGCGATCGCCGAACTCATCATCGTCTTCATCGCTGGCGGTTTGATCTCTTGCTTCTAAAGCTTTGGCAATGTCAGTCTCGAGCCCAAAAACAACACTCACCGTTTTATTTAAGGACATCGCCAGCGCTTTTTTAAGATACGCGTCTTGCGGTATCGAGGCCGCGAATACCACTTCCTCGTCTGTGCGTTTAACTGGCACTACGCCGTTAGATACAAGGAAAATCTCAGGAATCTCGGTAAGAGTGACCGGCGCTTCGGGGTAATCAGGGCCCAATAACACTGGGATATCAAGTTGCTGGGACAAGGCCTGAATCATATCGAGTTCAGACACCAGCCCAAGCTTGATCAGAACTTGCCCGATTCGCTCACCCATTTCCCGCTGAGCCAGCAAAGCACGATCGATATCGCGTTCCGATACCTTCCCTGCTTCAATGAGTATCTCACCGATCTTTTTCATTGAAACCCCAATTTAGTGCGTACGCGCCGACAACGTAGGCTTTACACAGCTTACTACACCCAACAATAGTAACGTTTAGACAACGCCTATCTATCCCTCGCACCAAATAATACCACTATGGAAGATCCCGGCCGGCATGAAGCCGCCCGCCTGACAGCCCCATTCCGGTTCTGGGAGAAAGGCACATCAAGCAGCCTGGAATCAAACCCTAGAATCAAACCCCAAGGGCGCACTCCATTAAGGAATCTAGCGTCTCCTAGGCTACTGGCTCGACGATGGAACCCGAGAAGCTTTACGCGTCGGGGAACTGGTAATCGGCAAAAATATCCCTGAGGGTGGTTTTTTGAATTTTCCCCGTTGCGGTGTGGGGCATATCCTCAATGAATTGAACGTCATCGGGTATCCACCACTTGGCAATCTTGCCATCAAGAAATGCCTTCAACTCATCGGGACTTAGATCGGCACCCTCAGCGTTGCGAACAACAATCAGCAATGGCCGCTCACCCCACTTGGGGTGCATTCGCCCTATTACCGCAGCCTCCGCCACTTGGGGGTGCCCCGTGGCGCAATTTTCCACCTCTATCGACGAAATCCATTCGCCACCCGACTTGATCACATCTTTGGTGCGATCAGTAATGGCAACGTAGCCTTCTGGGCTAATGGTCGCAACATCTCCCGTCTCAAACCAGCCGGGTTCAGCGTGGGCCTCTGAGCCCTCCAGTTTGTAATAGCTAGAGCAAATCCATGGGCCCCTGACCTTAAGCGCCCCAAACGCCACGCCATCTCGAGGCAGCGTGTTGTTGTCATCGTCAGTGATCTTCACCTCAACACCCCAGATGGGTGTACCCACAGTCATGCGTAGCCGGGTAAATTCCTCCTGAGAATGAAGGTCGCGGTGAGCGCCAGCAGCATTGGCAGTACCCAGCGGACTCATCTCTGTCATGCCCCAGGCATGACGGGTATCAACCCCGTAGGTGTCAAACTCTTCCATAATGGAAAGCGGGCATGCGGAGCCACCCACTACAATTTGCTTTAGGGTATCAACGCGCAAGCCCTCGCTACGCAAATGGTTGAGCAAGTTTAGCCACACTGTCGGCACGCCCGCTGACATCGTGACCCCCTCCTCATTTATCAACGCTGCCAGCGTCGCGCCATCACCCATCTTGTTTCCAGGCATCACCATTTTGCAGCCAGCGACAGGACAGGCGTAGGGGTTACCCCAGGCATTAACATGAAACATTGGCACTATTGGCATCACCACATCGCCGCCGGACATACCTAAAGCATCTGGCATCAACGTCGCATAGGTGTGCAACACGGTCGACCGATGGCTATAGAGAACACCCTTGGGGTTACCGGTGGTGCCCGAGGTGTAGCAAAGGGCGCAGGCGGCATTTTCATCCAGCTCAGGCCATGCAAACTGATCAGATTGCCCCTCAAGCAAGGTTTCATAACAATACACATTGGCAAGCTGAGTTTCTGGCATGTTTTCCGGAGTCGCCATAACCACCCAACCCTTAACACTGCTGCACTCATCGGCCACTTGCTCAATGAGCGGCCAGAAGTCGGGGTCGACAAAGATAAACTGATCGTCAGCGTGGTTAATAATATAAACAATTTGTTCAGGAAACAGTCGTGGGTTAATTGTATGGCAGACATACCCCGAGCAGGCTGCTGCATAATACGCCTCTAGGTGGCGATAATCGTTCCAAGCAAGCGTGGCAATGCGATCGCCCTTAGATAATCCCCAGCCTGAGATCACATTGGCCAATTGCCGACTACGAGAGAATGCATCCCTGTAAGTGTAACGATGCCTAGGGTTATCTCGGGTCACAGACACAATTTCTTTGTGCCCATTGACGCTTTCCGCGTGCTGAATAATGGAAGTAATGGTTAATGGGACGTCCATCATCAGACCTTGCATAACTTTTTCCTTTTTATTGGTCGTTTTACTGTTATCAAAAATGAATGCGAGAGCGGGCCAGAACCGCTCTCAGAAAATTATCAGAGCGTTGCCGATCGAAAACCCTTAAGGGGAAATACCACCTAACGCCACAGACTTAAATTTGCCGCCCCTAATGCTACCCAAAAGCGGTCCGCAAATACTACTTTCAGAGCCATCTTTTAGCGCTAGCCAAAAACTGCCGCAATTTACAGATTGTCAGCTGCCTACAGCTTGCCATACGTCCTGCTGCACTGAGGCGTTTCCTTCACTCTCTAATTTAATAAGGTGAGCCAGCATCGACAGCTTTGCCCACTCGTGCAGTGCCGGATCGACATCGTCGTAGACTACTAACACCAGGGCATCAAGATTTGCCGGACCGACCTTGCGTAAACCCGACATCAC
>JAQWYY010000006.1 GCA_029253705.1 Luminiphilus sp.
GCAATAGGCATTGCCACCACCACGCTCTTTGACCCTGTAGCAACTCACCCGCACTTGTCTGATCATGAGGTGTTTAGCGACCCCTCTATGATACGTGCCATTTTTGGCTGGATGATGCTATACCTCGCCACGCTCACGGTTAATCTTGCATGGCATGGCAAGCTTGCCCTACGGCACAAAAGAAACCATCGTGCCACCGGAACGCGCACCAACAACTGTTTACAAATTGCACTGACTATCGCGTCTGCAACGTGTCTGATGCAGGGCTACTGGGTGCAGCAGCCTATGATGATGGGACTCTCCATAGTGGGCTTCGCCACTGTCGCGACAAATTATTGGTTTATTTATAAACCTGCACCCAATAATCATGACTACGTAAAAGAGCACATCAAGAGCTTGGTAGGCGCAGGAATCTCAGTTTACACCGCATTTTTTGCCTTCGGTGCTGTGCGGCTAATGCCAGAACTAGCCCTAACGCCGGGTCTCTGGGCGATTCCTTTGATCACCGGCCTAACTTTAATCATTTACCACCAATACACGGTAACCCGTAAATCCCAAATGCAAAAAGTGGTCGCAAAATGAGTAAACAGCACGTCATTGTTATTGGCGCTGGCGCAGGTGGACTTGCCGCTGCAGTGGAGCTCGCTGCGGCGGGTCGCGCTGTAACTGTTTTAGAGAGCGCTGCAACTGTGGGAGGAAAAATGCATCAGGTTCGGTCTGGTGAACATTGGATTGATGCCGGACCTACTGTATTCACCATGCGCTGGGTATTTGATGAGCTGTTTGCCAATGCTGGAGCTCAATTCACCAGCCGGCTGCCCTTTAAGCCTGTAACCACACTCGCTAGACATTGGTGGACCAGTGGCGCCTCTATGGATTTGCATGCTGACCCACAGGTTACCGCTGCGGACATTGCAGCGTTGGCTGGCAGCGCAGATGCCGAAGGGTACTTGCAACTTTGCCGCGATTCGGGCCACATCTTCGAACTGCTCAAAGCGAGTTTTATGGCCGCGCCGCAACCCAACCCCATAACTCTGGTACTGAGAATAGGACTATCGAAGCTGGGTGAAATGCTGGCGCTAAGACCTCACCAAACCTTGTGGCGAGCGCTGGGAGATTATCTAAAAGACCCCCGCCTACGCCAGCTATTTGCCCGCTACGCCACCTACGTAGGCTCCTCACCGCTGAAAGCTCCAGCGACTTTGTTGTTAATTACGCATTCTGAGCAACAGGGGGTGTGGGTGCTCCCTGGCGGCATGACGTCTCTGGCGCGAGCCATGCAAAATTTGGCGGAAGAGCATGGCGCTAAATTCAAGTTAAATACCAACGTTGCGACGATCAACACCCAAAATGGCCGCATTTCAGGGGTCACTTTGGATAATGGAGAAACCCTCCCTGCCGACGATATTGTATTTAATGGTGACCGCAGCGCTCTCACAACGGGCTGTCTTGGACCCGATGTCGTTTCAGCCACCCGAGGTACACCCATAGAGCAAAGAGGCTTATCTGCCGTTACCTGGTGTTTGCGCGCAGATACCGCTGGATTTCCACTGAGTTACCACAACGTTTTTTTTGATGAAGATTACCCCAAAGAGTTTAGCGCCTTGTTCGAGGATAAAACTGTCGCAGAGAGACCCACGGTGTATATCTGTGCACAGGACCGCTTATTAGCCGGTCATTACGAGGGATATGAACGCCTACTTGTGCTGGTCAATGCGCCGGCTACGGGCGACCTAAGCACATGGAGCCGAGAGCAAATGTCCGCAATTACCGCGCATACAGAGGCCGTCCTTGCCGACTGTGGGTTCAAAATATCACTTAGCTCAGCAACCTGCCGAATGGCCAACCCCCAGGACTTCTCTAGCCGATTTCCCGGCAGCGGTGGCTCCCTCTACGGGCAAGCTACCCATGGGCTTTTTTCCAGTTTTACTCGACCTAGCTCACGCACAAAAATTCCCGGACTCTACATGGCGGGAGGCTCAATTCATCCAGGGCCTGGCGTTCCTATGGCAACCTTATCTGGCCGACTCGCGGCACAAGCGCTCCTTAACCAAGACCGAGCGCCCAATAGACTGACAAAACTGCTATTCCGATTCGCCCCAAAACCGCGTTAAAGCATTAAAGGTTTCTTCTGGCCGTTCCCAATGGGGTAAGCCACAAGTAGGAACTATCGTCTGCGCACTAATAAGATCATTGCTGCGCAGCAAATCCGGCACACATTCAAAGCCAATATTGGGATCTTGGTCATATATCAGCAGGGTCGGCATCGTTAGCGGCTGATAAAGCTGCTCTAGCGCGTCTGTGGTGAAAAGCTGCATGGTTAAGAAAGCAAAAGGTGCACGAGCTGCCTCAGGTTCTCGAGTTGTCGCAACCGCGTAGTCAACCAAGGATTTTGGCACGGGACCATAAAACGCTTTATTCAAAAAATATTGAATACTGCGCCGCGAGACTAAAGCTCGCCATAAGCCCCTACTCAACCAACCAACATTGAGAAGACGATTAATCCTTGCACCCACCTCGGCAGAGGGGGGCTGACGACGGCCCAATCCGGTTGGCGAGATTAAGGTCAGTGAGTGAATCTTAGTGCCATTGTCACGTATGGCCCGGGCCGTAAATTCGCTGGTCAGGGACAGCGCAATGACATCGGGCGCAAGCCCATCGACTTGCTGTAAAAAGTCACTAATCACTTGCGCAAAAAAGACCGGTGAGTAGGGTAAGTCACCTCGCTGAGACTGGCCGAAGCCGGGCAAATCTGGTGCGTAAACCACGCGGGAATCCGCGAATCGCTCAAATAGTGGTTTCATTTCCATAGCGCTGGGTGCTGCGTTGATGCTGTGCAATAGAATTAGTGGGCGAGCATTGCCATCAGGACTATCCGGTTGAGAGCGATAGCAGCGCAGTTGTGTACCGCCAGCGACGGTAAAGGTGCAAATTTCGGCAGCAATCGCCTTCCCTAAACCCATAGATTTCTCACCCAGATCGGCAATAATGTGCGCCCATTGTTACACTTTTCACGTCAATTGTGGTTTACACTTATAAGCCTAAGTTTCAGAACGGAAAACTCGGATGGCAGCACCCTACCCCTTCACGGCTATTGTGGCCCAGCAAGATATGAAATTGGCACTACTCATTGCCGCCGTCGATCAGGGTGTCGGTGGCGTTCTCATCATGGGTGACCGCGGCACGGGCAAGTCCACCGCTATAAGGGCACTAGCAGCGCTTCTACCCAAGATTCCGGTCGTCGCGAACTGTGCCTACAACTGCGATCCCGAACGCGCAACAGCGGGCCACTGTGAGAGCTGCCAACAAGAAAAAACTCCATCAACAAAAAAGTCGACCACAGTCAGCATACCTGTGGTCGATCTGCCATTGGGAGCTACAGAGGATCGAGTTATTGGCGCTTTGGATATTGAGCGTGCCCTGCATGCCGGGGAGAAAGCTTTTGAACCCGGATTATTGGCGCGGGCCCACCGTGGATTTTTGTACATCGATGAAGTCAATCTGCTGGAAGATCATATTGTTGACGCGCTGCTTGACGTGGCTGCTTCAGGCGAAAACGTCGTTGAACGTGAAGGGCTAAGCATTCGTCATCCGGCTCGCTTTGTTCTCGTTGGTAGTGGCAACCCCGAGGAAGGCGAGCTAAGACCTCAGCTGCTCGATCGATTCGGACTGTCAGTTGATGTGGCAACGCCTCAGGACGTCGCATCTAGAGTCGAGATCATTCGGCAGCGGGATCGATACGAGCAAGACCCCGAGAGTTTCATAAAGCAATGGCGGCGCAAAGAATCTGCGCAAAGACGCCGTATTGAGCAAGCGAGACTTCAGGTGACCTTAGTCAGCACCCCTGATGAGGTGCTCGAATTTGCCGCCTCACTATGCCTGCAGCTGGGTACTGACGGTTTGCGCGGTGAGTTAACGCTGCTGCGCGCGGGACGCGCCCTTGCCGCGCTGAATAAAAAAGATATTTTGACCTGCGATGACATTCGCAGCGTTGCACCTATGGTGCTGCGTCACCGCCTACGCCGCGATCCGCTGGACGAATCAGGTAGCGATAGCCGTATTGCACGCGTGCTGGAATCAATGAAAGCGTCATGATGCCCCCTACAGCGTCCAGTCAGTGGGCCCTGGCCGAAGCTGCGCTGGCCGCATTTTCGGTGGCACCTCATGCGCTTGGCGGTATATGGGTCCGAAGCCCACCGGGCCCTGTGAGAACGCTATTCCTTGAGCTAGCAGCCGACTGGCAGCTGAGCGCAATCGCCAAACGAATTCCTTTACATGCCCAAGAGTCCCGCCTGTTAGGCGGCATCGAATTAACGCAAACACTGGCTACCGGAAAGTTGCATTGGGAGAGTGGACTTCTGGCCCAGAGCCACAGTGGCGTAGTTACACTAACGATGGCTGAACGTGTGCAGCGGCAAACGATTGCCCATTTGTGCAGCGCCCTAGATTCGGGAAGCCTGAAGTTAGCACGTGAAGGTCTAAGGCAAACCGTTCCCGCGGCTTTTGGTGTTATCGCGCTAGACGAAGGCCTTGAGGGAGAGCAACCTCAAACCGCGCTGACAGAACGTCTAGGATTACGCGTGGACCTGGGAAATCTTAGCGTTCACGAGGCGCTACCGAGCGATATGAACAGTTCGAATCTGCGTAACGCCCAGGCACTCTGGCCAGTGGTAGTACTCGATGACTCCCTCGTTGAAGCTTTAGCCGCAACCACACTGGCTTTGGGCATTGATTCTCCTCGAGCTATGGTGCTAACCGCCAGACTAGTCAAAATTTTAGCCGCACTCGAAGGCCGTGCTGAAGCCACTGAAGCCGATTTAGAGCAAGCGGTCGTCATGTCCCTGGCACATAGGTCAACGCGATTACCCGAACTGCCCCCGGAGAATTCCGACGAGGAGACAAGCGAGCATGAGCCTCAGGACGAGCAAACAGAAGAACCCGAGCCACCAGATAACCAAGAGCAACCCGAAGTCACGCCACCATTAGATGCGGTCATTGAAGCGGCAATAGCTCACATACCTCCGGGATTACTCGCCTCGCTGCGCCAGGGACATCAACCGCGAGGCAAGAGTTCGAGCGGTGGCAAATCAGGAACCCAACAGCGGCATAAGCAGCGTGGACGCCCGGTGGGGACTGAGGCCGGCGATCCCCGCAAAGGGTCTCGGCTTAATTTAATGGCCACCTTGAGAGCCGCCGCACCCTGGCAAACCCTCCGTCGTCAACAGGCGGCTTTAGATCGCCAACTGCATTTACAGATCAAACCTTCAGACTTTAGAACGACCCGTTTCCGGCATCGGCGCGAGAGCACTACCCTATTCGTCGTGGACGCATCGGGATCCGCCGCAATGCATCGAATGGCCGAAGCCAAAGGCGCCGTTGAACTCCTGTTAGCCGACTGCTACAGCCGTCGTGACAGTGTTGCCTTAATTGCATTTCGAGGCGATAAGGCCGAACTTTTACTACCCCCAACTCGGTCACTTGTTCGCGCCAAAAAAGCCCTAGCTGCTCTGCCTGGCGGAGGAGGCACGCCACTCGCGCATGCTGTTGAGCTCGCAACCTTCCTATCGGAGCAAATTTTACGTGATGGAGCTACGCCCACCGCGGTCTTTTTAACCGACGGTGTGGCCAATATTGCCCGAGATGGCACGCCTGGCAGGCAGCGCGCAAAAGAGGAGGCTATGACGGCCGCAAAGCACTTTAGAGCATTGAATAGCCGAGCTCTGGTCATCGACTCATCGCCTAGGTCACAACAAAAAGCGCGAGAATTAGCCGATGCTTTAGGCGGACAGTACTTAGCGATGCCACAGGCCGATGCCGAGGGCATGCGCAATATTGTGCGATCTGCCGAGGCCGCCCATTGAACTTAAATGATCTCCCAAAATTTTGGCCAAACCGGGAGTTCAGCCGATTTATCAATGTCGACGGCGTCGACTGGCACGTTCAAATTCGGGGATCGGGGCCGACGATGCTAATGATTCATGGCACAGGTGCGTCAGCACACAGCTGGGCCGCGCTAGCAGACAAACTAGCTGATCGATTTACGCTCATCATGCCTGATCTGCCGGGCCAAGGATTTAGCAGTCCGCTGCCGGCGGATGAGGTCTGCATAGAGGGCTTCGCACGTCGTCTTCAAGGGCTACTTGCAGCGCTTGGCGTCCGCCCAAAACTATTGGTGGGCCACTCTGCCGGGGCCGTTATTGCAACCCACCTAACACTTCACGCACAGTTTGCACCCGCCGCCGTTATCTCACTCAATGGCGCCTTTCTCCCCTTTGGCTCTGCAGCAGCGCCGGTATTTAATCGGCTTGCGCAATGGTTGTCTAAATCCCGCCTGCTTGCCTACATAACGGCGGCCCATGGCATGTTTAATCGTCCGGTCAGAAATATGCTGGTTGAAACCGGCTCCAACCCCAGCGCCCAAATGATGCAGTGTTATCGCGAGCTGATCTCACGACCGGACCATGTGACGGGAACTTTAAAAATGATGGCTGGCTGGGACCTCGGCGATCAGCGGCAGCTTTTACCCAGCCTTAGGACTCCGTTACACCTAGTAGCCTGCAGCAATGATCGCACCGTCTCACCCTGGCAATCTGAGCGCTTATCCGAGTTCGTTGCATGTTCCAAACTTTACAAAATTCCTGATCTAGGACACCTAGGACATGAAGAAGACCCCACGCCCTTTGCGGACATTATTCAGGCCACTGTGTAAGTCTTAAGCTGACGCTATTCAGTGGCCTAATGGACTGATAGACTGTCAGCATAGCTTGACACCAAGAGCGTCTAAAATAATGAACACGCAACTCGATCTGACAAAGCTTGGAACCCAAAATCTCGGCCCCCTGGATGAGCGTCCCCACGCTATCGTTATCGGAAGCGGCTTTGGTGGACTTGCTGCTGCGGTGCGACTGGGCGCCAGAGGTTACCGCGTGACCATTCTTGAAAAGCTCGATGCCGCCGGAGGCCGAGCTTACGTTTATCATCAAGATGGTTTTACCTTCGACGCGGGCCCAACGATTATTACAGCACCCTTCTTGCTCGAGGAATTGTGGGAGCTTTGCGGCCGCAAGCTAAGTGACGACGTCGACCTCCGGCCAATGGATCCGTTCTTCAGGATTCGCTTCGACGACGGCAGAAGCTTCGACTATTCAGGTGACCGTGAGAGCAACATTGAACAAATTAAGACCTTTAATGAAGCGGATGCAGAGGGGTACCTAAAGTATTTAGATGCCAGCGAGCAACGTTATCGGGTAGGTTTTGAGCGACTCGGATTTAAATCTTTCGACAGCCTGTGGCAACTCATTCGATTCCTACCGCAACTCATCCGTTTACGCAGTGACCGAAGCGTTTATAGCCTG
>JAQWYY010000018.1 GCA_029253705.1 Luminiphilus sp.
CTTGCCAGAGCCATCGCAAATTCAGACCTCCCCACCGTCTCTGCAGTAGGCCATGAAGTCGATTTCAGTATTTCAGACTTTGTTGCAGACCAGCGCGCTGCAACACCCTCTGCTGCCGCAGAACTGGTCAGCCTTGATCAATCTGAATGGAGTCAGCGCCTTGACGATGCTCAACGTATTCTGCAAGGCCTCATGGTTAGACGCCTAAAACAGGAACGCTCAGCCTTGGGGCATTGGCGAGCGCGCTTGCGTCACCCGGGCACCACCTTGAGACAACAACGCCAATTACTCGACAGCCGCAAGCAGCAGCTCTCTTCTCTCATGGGCAATCGGCTAAGGCTACAACGCTCGGCGCTGACGAATCTGAATAAACAGGTTGAGTCGCGCCACCCACGAGCTAGTATCAAACATCAAATGTTGTTACTCGCGCAACGCAAGCGCGAATTGCAGCACCTGATTCAAAGCAGCATGCGCAGGTTTAGAGGGGCTTTAGAGCAACAGGAACAGTTAATTCGAACCTTGGGGCCAGAAAATACCTTGGCGAGAGGTTACGCCTTGGTCACAGGGCCTGATGGCCAAATTATTCGCAGTGCTGACAAGGCACCCCCTCCAACAGAGGTGCGAATACGATTGGCAAAAGGCGAGCTTGCAGCTGAAGTGATCTCCACACACGCCCCGAAAAACGGAGCGTCACACTAAACCGGCATCAATACTTAGCGGGAAGCCGAGTATTGATAATAATATGTCGACCCTCAAAGCGGATGTATTCTCCGATCGTGAGGTCCTTCAAAATTCGGGCCACCATTTCCCGTGACGCCCCAACACGATCAGCGATATCTTGCTGAGTGAGCTTCTCGGGAATGTACAGCGTACCGTCGCCGCGCTCTTCCGACAGATCCATCAGTACATTGGCAACTCTGCCATAGACATCTTGCAAAGCCAGGCTCTTTACATCGGCCGTTAACTTTCGGACTCGACCCGCCAAATTGCTAATCAGCTGTCGCGCGATATTGGGATGCTCGTCGAGGACACCGTTAAAGTCTTCCTTCATGACGACGCGAAACTCACACTTTTCCACAGTGCGTACAGAAGCGGAACGTGTTGAGTCATCAAGTAAAGCCAGCTCGCCGAAGTAATCCCCGGCGCCTAGCGTGTTCATAATAAATTCTTTGCCGTTTTTATCGGAGCAGTAAACTTTGACCTTGCCACTTTCGATCACAAAAAGTGAATCAGCAGGATCGTTCTCATGAATCACGACGGTGTTTTTGGGAAACGAGCGCGTGCTGGAACTGCTTTCCAGTGCTTGAAGCTCGCCGTCATTGAGCCCGTGAAAAATTTCCACTTGATTCAGCATTGATATTCTTTCCTTGAAAGCTGCTTAATGTTGCAATATTACCGCGAAAAGTAGGCAATCCACCATCCCTAAGACGCGGGAATGCAATGAAATGCCGCTAGCTTTACTATGTGACGTGAAATGAGTTCACCAAAACGAGGTGGCACGGTGGTTGAAAGCTCTAATACTGAAGATCCCTGGGCACTGAAAGTCCTGGCTGCCGTCGCAGAACTGGGACCACAACGGTATTACGACCCCGTAATAACCAGTGAAGTCGTAAAGAATGATCTAGTCTCCCTAATCAGAGCCAGCCAAAAACTGCAGGAAAAGATCGGAATAGCCACCTCCGAGGCTCGTCATGATCGACGCAATATTGTTGGGGCAATTCGCGGCTATGCGGAAATGCTACTGGAAGACAGCGAGGCACTTCCTTCAGCCGTAAGAGGGCATTTACTTCAAATATTGGCTACCGCCAAAGCTGAGCCAGCACCTACCACCCAATCACTTACAAAATCGACACCCATAACGATACTTCCCAGCGAGGAGCCCGGCGTCATACTCGCTGTTGACGACCTCCCTGAAAACCGCGAGCTGGTATCACGACTGCTGCAAAAAACCGGGCACACGGTTATTTCTGCTGAATCGGGTGAGGAAGCCCTTGAGCTACTCGATACTATGGGGGTCGACGTTGTCTTGCTTGATCTCGTCATGCCAGGCATCGGGGGCGCCGAGGTTCTCAAGCGCCTCAAAGAGGACGAGCGTCTACGCGCTACACCGGTCGTGATGATTAGCGGTCAGCAAGATATGGATCAAATCGTCGGCTGCATTGAAGCCGGTGCAGACGACTACTTGCTCAAACCTTTTAATCCAGTGTTATTGCAGGCAAGAATATCTGCGGGCATAGAACGGAAGCGCTGGCATGATCGCGAAGAACTTTACCGCGAGCAGCTGGAACGACGAGAGCAATTTATTAGAGCCACCTTTGGTCGCTACTTATCCGACGATATTGTTGATGAAATCCTAGAAAGACCCGAGGGGCTCGAGCTTGGCGGGGACCTGCGAGAAGTTACAATAATGATGTCTGATATTCGCGGATTCACAACGCTGGTAGAACATCTGCCTCCGCAGCAGGTCGTCACGTTGCTCAATCGCTACTTAGGTCGTATGACTGAAATTATCCTCGAATTTGGCGGCACTATTGATGAGTTTTTAGGGGATGCCGTCCTGGCCGTATTTGGCGCACCAAGGCGCAATGACGATGACCCAGATCGAGCCGTTCGCTGCGCCTTAGCTATGCAAGACGCAATGGCAGACATAAACGCAGCAAATGTTGCTGATGATTTACCTGAGGTAGAAATGGCCATTGCTCTAAATACAGGATCAGTGGTCGCTGGAAATATTGGCAGTGAGAGACGTTCAAAATATGGTTTTGTCGGCCATGCTATGAACGTTACTTCACGAATTGAAGATGTTGCCGATCCCAAAGAGATCCTCATTTCACAAACCACCCATGAGAAACTTGACGGCGATTATCAATTTGGTAACTCCCGCGCCTTATCGGTAAAAGGTATTGAGGAAGAGCTAAGGGTATATGCCGTATTGGGAGAAAACCAATGACAGAGGATACAAGCCGACATTTGCTGCTAGTAGAAGATAACGAGGTCAATCGTGAGATGCTGCAGCGGCGGCTGCAGCGTGTGGGATACACACTCGACTGTGCTGCAGACGGCCAGGAAGCCCTGGATAAAATGCGGGAAATAACGCCCTCCCTAGTGCTTCTGGACATTAACCTCCCGGTTAAGGACGGCTGGACAGTTGCAAAGGAAGCCAGCTCAGATTCTGACATTCAAGATATACCCATCATCGCCCTCACGGCACATGCAATGGAAAGTGATCGTCAGCAGGCACTGGCATCAGGCTGCCAAGATTACGCAACCAAGCCCATCGATTTTCCCGAGCTACTCATCAAAATAGAGAATTTGCTAAAAACATGAAGCTCGCGCAAACATCCCTAAGCCTCAGGGCTCGCTTATATCTTTTTTCTGTTGCGATTCTTACGCTGTTTGTCGTGAACGTGGCCACACATCTTTGGGGGAGTTTTGCGCGCAGTGAAAGTTTGGTGGCTTATCGCGACGCCGCAATTGCGGCACAGCTTGTTAACGATTTGCAACAGGGCTTGGAAGCAGCCCGCCAGCAAACACTAGTTTTGGCAACACTCAGAGAGACGACAGATGAACCTCTCGGAGACGCCGAACGCGAAACGGCAACTGCGGAACTCGATAGTTTGCGTCAAAGATTGGGGAAGTTGGGCGCACTAGGGGGAGCGTCAACCGAAGACTACTACCGCCGACTCTTTGAAAGTGCCTCACAGCTCCTCGACGAATGGCAGTACTTTTACAACAACTACAACCGCCCGGGGAGTCAGCCAGCCGTAGAATCACCCATTCAATACAACGATACCCGGCAAAAGCTCGATGAATTGGACCAGCGCCAAGAAGCCCTTGCCATTGAGCGCTCCCGCACCATTGACGGCACCATTACCCTTACAGATCAAATTACGGTCATCGGTTTTATAACCACTATTGCGGTGACTATGCTGCTTGTTATTTTGCTCATTCGATCTACTAACTCCAGCTTACTGCGCTTAAAAACAGGGGTTCAGAGGTTTGGCTCAGGTGACTTAAGCTATCGTATTGACGAGAACCGTGACGCAGGGGAGATACAAGACCTAGCGCGAACTTTTAATGATATGTCCGGCAAACTTACGACGGCAATTGAGGAAGTTAACAGCGCGAAAGCTGATGCCGATGCCGCGAACGCCGCCAAATCTATGTTTCTAGCCAACGTGAGCCATGAGCTTAGAACGCCGCTCAACGCGATTATTGGTTATAGCGAAATGCTGCAAGACGAGTTGGGAGACCCCGGCGAGGTTAACCGGACACAGGTACAGCACGATCTCGGCACCATTATTATTTCCGGACGACAACTTTTGGGCCTAATCAACGAGATTCTCGACTTATCGAAAATAGAAACCGGAAAGATGCAGATTAACCTAGAGCCTTTTCAGCCCGCCGCGCTAATCCTGCAGGTTTGCGATGCGCTATCGCCCTTACTGTCGCAGCACAAAAATAGTCTTGAGCTCGACCTGTCAGGCGCCGAAAACCACACGATGCACAGTGATTCCGGCAAACTTCAGCAAATTGTGACCAATTTGTTCAGCAATGCCTGCAAGTTCACCGATAACGGCACCATTGTTGTGGCTGCAAACATCAGCGAGGAGCTGCTCACACTAACGGTCACTGATGATGGTATCGGCATGACCCTCGAACAACAGGGCCGCGTTTTTGACACCTTTGTTCAGGCCGAGGCCACAACCGGGACAAAATATGGTGGCACGGGGCTTGGACTGTCAATTGTGAAGGATTTTTGCAGCATGTTAGGTGGTGAGATCAGCTTAACCAGCACACCCGATGCAGGCTCGTGTTTTACAGTAACGCTACCGACTATTGGCCCAGCGTTAAATCCCGAAGCCGCTTAAGTGCCTCTTCGCGCTTTTCTAAGTCTTCTGAGATAGCCTTATTTAAGGCGTCGAGTGCCTCAAGACGTCCTTCAAGGGTCTGCACTGCAGCCAAAGCTAAAATCATCACTTCAGCGCGCTCATCAACACCACTCGCTGCAGTGTCGGCTGTAGCGATGCTCGCCTCGCTCATTAAAGTCACAAAAGCAATGCCAACATCGGCCTCACGCTGAGCTTCAGAGCTCTCAGAATCACGATGTCGTTCAAAATAAGTCGCTGCTTGATCGTAATCCCGTGCGGCTAACGCCCGTACACCTCGATCAAAATAATTCTCTTCAACGACAACTAGCTCTTCGCAATCGCAGTCAGCAGCAAGGGGGTCTGGGAGGTTTAGTTCAGCAGCCGAAACTTGGGGCTCCGGTTCAGGGGCCGCAGACTCAGGACTGACACAGCCAGAGACGACGAGTGACGCGAGAAAAATTATGACTAAGCGTGAGCAGGTATGAGGCACAACAGTCAGGCTCTTAAGTTTTATGTTTTGAGAATAGCACCCGCTCAACGCAGCGACCAGCGCTAATCTTCTGGTCGCATGTGTGGGAAGAGCAAAACGTCGCGAATAGATGAGGCGTCGGTGAGAAGCATTACCAATCGGTCGATACCAATTCCCTCTCCGGCCGTAGGTGGCATGCCATACTCCAACGCTCGCACATAGTCGTGATCAAAGTGCATGGCCTCCTCATCACCACCGTCTTTTTCGGCCGCCTGCGCTCTGAAGCGCTCGGCTTGATCTTCCGGGTCATTAAGCTCACTAAAGCCATTAGCAATCTCGCGGCCACCAACAAAAAACTCAAAACGATCGGTGATGAACGGATTGTCATCATTACGCCGCGCGAGTGGCGACACTTCGGTTGGATACGCTGTAATAAAGGTGGGCTGTTCCAGCCGATGCTCTGCTGTTGCTTCAAATATTTCGATTTGTATTTTACCCAAGCCCCAGCTCGGCTTTACTTCGATCCCCAGTTCATGTGCGACCGCTGCAGCGTCCTCTCGGGAAGCAATTTGCGCTTCTGTAATGGTTGGGTTGTATTTGTGAATCGCCTCAAGCACCGACAAACGTGCAAAAGGCTGAGAAAAGTCGAGCTGCAACGCTCCGTAAGGCACTGTCATCGTACCTAAAAGGTTTTGGGTTAACTCGCGTAACAAAGCCTCTGTGAGGTCCATGGCATCGTTGTAATCGGCATAAGCCCAGTAGAACTCGAGCATAGTAAACTCGGGATTATGCCGGGTGGATAAACCTTCATTACGAAAATTGCGATTAATTTCATAAACCTTTTCAAAGCCGCCAACGGTCAGCCGCTTTAAATAAAGTTCCGGAGCAATCCGCAAGTACATAGGCATATCTAGCGCATTGTGGTGCGTCTCAAAGGGCTTGGCCGCTGCACCACCCGGGATAGGGTGAAGCATGGGCGTTTCCACCTCCATAAAGCCGCGCTCATCCAGAAAGCGACGGATGAAGCTAACCGCCGCCGAGCGCATGCGAAACACCGTCCGGCTATCCGGGTTTACGATGAGATCGACATAACGCTGCCGATAGCGCATTTCTTGATCAGATAAACCATGGTACTTGTCGGGCAAAGGACGCAGCGCCTTGGTCAACAGGCGCGCACTCTCCATATTGATATAGAGGTCACCTTTGCCACTACGATTAATAGGGCCTGATGCAGCGACGATGTCACCCAGATCCCAAGTCTTTATGGCCTCTAGGGTGGTGGTGTCTAACACTTTTCGATTGATATACAACTGAATAGTCGAGGAACCGTCCTGAATGAGGAGAAATGCACCTCGATTACGAATCAGGCGTCCGGCAACAGCAAAGACCTCATGCTTTTCTTCAAGGTCTTCTTTGCTGATCGCTTTAAAGTCTTGCTGCAACGCCTCTGCTTCCGCCGTGCGCCGAAAATCGTTGGGGAACGGTTGTCCGCCGGCCTCGCGTATTGATGCCAGTTTCGATCGCCGCTCAGCGATCAACTTATTCTCTTCTGCGGGGTCTGCCCCCCCTGCTTCGGTTAAATCCGGGTCACTCATAGGGTTGTTCCTGAGGTTTAATCACAATCCCTTTTTAAGGGATGCTTCTATAAATTTGTCCAAATCTCCATCCAAAACCGCTTGGGTATTGCGCGTTTCAACCTGAGTTCGTAAATCTTTGATACGCGCATCATCCAAAACATAGGATCGAATCTGGCTACCCCAACCGATATCAGCCTTGCTGTCTTCGAGGGCTTGCTTGTCTGCAGAGCGCTTCAACACCTCAAGCTCATAAAGCTTCGCTCGCAGCTGTTTCATCGCATTATCTTTATTTTGGTGCTGGGAGCGTTCGGTCTGGCAACTCACCACCGTATTAGTCGGCTCGTGAGTAATACGCACCGCAGAATCGGTTGTATTCACGTGCTGACCGCCAGCGCCAGAGGACCGGTAGGTATCTACCCGGAGGTCGGCTGGATTAATGTCAATTTCAATATTGTCATCAATTTCAGGAGAGACAAAAATCGAGGCGAAGGACGTATGACGTCGACCACCGCTGTCAAAGGGCGACTTCCGTACCAGTCGGTGTACACCCGTCTCGGTGCGTAACCAACCAAACGCATACTCGCCTTCAAACTGAACCGTTGCACTCTTTAGGCCCGCGACTTCACCTGCTGAGGCTTCAACCACCCTCGCTTTAAAACCTTTGCTCTCACCCCAGCGCAGATACATTCTGAGCAGCATTTCAGTCCAATCCTGAGCTTCCGTACCCCCAGAACCAGACTGAACGTCGAGATAGGCATTATTGGGGTCCATCTCGCCAGAGAACATGCGACGAAACTCGAGCTTTTCTAACTGCGCAATCAAATCACTGGTATCTGAGGCCACCATGTCCGCGGTATCGATATCGTCCTCGGCAACGGCCATTTCCAAAAGATCATGGGAGTCGGTGCTGCCGCGATCAAGGTCATCAATAGTTTTTACAACTAACTCTAAGGAGGCGCGCTCCTTGCCGAGAGCCTGTGCACGCTCAGGTTCATCCCAAACGCTCGGCTCTGCAAGTTCCAACTCTACTTCGGCAAGGCGATCTTTCTTTTCTGCGTAGTCAAAGATACCCCCGGAGCACATCTGTACGCTCACGAATGTCTTTAATCTGGTTAAAAATAGGGGCGACTTCCACAGGGGTCTCGCGTATCAGCTGTCAACGGCGCAAAGTCTAACCAAGGCTAACCTTAAGCGCCATAGCGGAATCTCAGGATCCCCTGAATTCGACACGGTAAATGACGAAAGACCACATAGGTCAACCACCACTACTTACGCGAACTCAGCGCCATTAATACCGCTCCCGCCCCTTACACAAATTGCATGAGAAGCTGCGATCAAGTTTCAGGCCACAAATTTCGCACCATCAGTTGCAGTCGGCGTTCACCGCGAAAGGTGTTGATATCGGGCTGATAAGCTATCCGCACTCGTTTAACCTGCTCGTCGGGCCAGAGCTCACGATCAATATTGAAAGCAATGGCTTCGAAGGTGCTGCCCCCGGCCTCTAGGCTCAGTTTAAGGTGCTTATCTTTCAACAAACGCTGGCCCACAAGAGCAAAACAGCCTTCAAATACTGGCTCGGGAAAATGCTGCCCCCATGGTCCACCAGCAGCAATCACCTCGGCACTGTCTAGGGTTAATTCATCCAGTGCCAGCTCGCCATCAGTCATCACAACAGGCTCAGGAGGAACGTGCCCAAGGGCCACCGCTACGGCACTATCAAAGGCCTCCTGAAATTGATCCAGGTTCTGACGACTGAGACTCAAGCCCGCAGCCATAGCGTGACCACCGAACTTCCCGATCAAATCCGGATGCAGCGTCGCCACATGATCTAATACGTCACGGATGTGTACCCCGGGGATCGACCGCCCGGAACCCTTTAACTCCTCATCGCCAGCATCGGCAAAGACAATGGTTGGACGGTGATATCGCTCTCTTAGACGCGCTGCAACAATGCCAACAACCCCTTGATGGAACGTCTTGTTGTACACACATAACCCAAACTTCAGCGTTTCATCATCCACTTTCAATGCACTGAGTTGGATCAACGCCTCTTCTTGCATATTCGTTTCAATGTCACGCCGCTCACGATTCAGGTCATCTAACTGCTGCGCAAGAGGTCTGGCCTCGAAAGCACTCTCCGCCAACAAACACTCAATACCAATTGCCATGTCTTCAAGACGCCCCGCCGCATTGAGACGCGGGCCAAGAATGAATCCAAGATCGCTGCTACTCAATTCATCGGCGCTGCGACCAGCAACTTCCAGCAACGCATCGATACCGGGGCGAGCACGCCCAGCGCGAATACGCGCCAGACCCGCAGCAACCAAAATTCGATTGTTCCGATCAAGTGGCACAACGTCAGCGATAGTACCCAAAGCGACCAAGTCGAGGGCATCACCTAGATTCGGCATTGCCATACCGCAACGCTCAAACCATTCTCGATCACGCAGTTCGGCACGCAGCGCTGTGAGCACATAAAACATCACACCCACGCCAGCTAAAGACTTGCTTGGAAACGGACACCCGGGCTGATTGGGATTCACAATGACATCGGCCCCTGGTAACTCATTACCTGGCAAATGGTGATCGGTAATGAGCACGCTGATACCCAGACCCTGCGCCGTTGCTACGCCTGCGAGACTGGATATACCGTTATCAACGGTGACAATAAGATCGGGTTCGCGTTCCGCCGCCAAAGCCACGATCTCTGGAGACAGCCCGTAGCCATATTCAAAGCGGTTTGGAACAAGGTACGAGACTTCCTTGAGCCCCATTTGCCGCAAAACTGAGACCGCCAGTGCTGAACTCGTGGCTCCATCGGCGTCAAAATCCCCCACAATGACAACTCTCGCCTCCCCCTCGATGGCGTCTGCCAGCAGCTCGGCCGCCTCGGCAACACCCCGTAACTGTTGTGGGGGCAGTAATCCTTTCAGTGCGAGGTCGATCTCATCTGCAGTCGTCACACCGCGGTTCGCATACAAACGCTGCATAAGCGGCGACAAACCTGAAGACGCCAAAGCCGGAGTCACCGGCTTAGCGCGCTGCTTAAGTTCAGGCACCATTACTTAACAATGCCATCAACCATGTGTTGCTGGACGGTAGCAAGATCGTTGGGCAACACGACAAACCGTTCGGGGCGATCGAATAGATCTGATAAATGCGCGGGTAATTCAGCCGCCTCTTGAATACCACTGGCCTCAATGGCCGCTGGAAATTTGGCAGGGTGGGCGGTCGCAAGGGTTACCATTGGTTGAGTGGTATCTCGCTGACAAGCCCGTGCTGCAAGCGTGCCGATTGCGCTGTGAGGGTCGAGTAAGTAGCCACATTGCGCGTAGATTGCGGCAATTTCCTCGCAAGTCTCGTCATCAGACACGCAATAACTACTAAACAGCTCTCGAGCTTTAGACATCGCTGTGTCAGACAGTTGAATAGAACCCTTTTGAAAGTCATCCATAAGCTGGCTAACAACGTCACCATCGCGATTGTAAAGATCGAACATAAGGCGCTCAAAATTCGAGGACACCGTAATATCCATACTCGGAGAAATAGACTGCTCCAGCTGCAACTTTGCGTATTCCCCTGAACTCAGTAGACGATGAAGAACATCATTACGATTCGTGGCTATCACCAACTGATCTATTGGCAGCCCCATACTTCGGGCCAAATAGCCAGCAAAAATATCGCCAAAGTTCCCCGTAGGCACCGAGAAATTGACGGTCCTGTCTGGGGCTCCAAGGGCTAGTGCTGCATAAAAGTAATACACAATCTGCGCCATAATTCTGGCCCAGTTTATTGAATTGACGGCAACCAATGCTCGCCCATCAGGCAGAAACGGGGCCGCCACAAAGCTGGCTTTAACCATTGCCTGACAGTCGTCAAAGTTACCCTCAATGGCAAGATTGTGGATATTTTCACCCAGCACCGTGGTCATTTGACGCCGCTGTACCTCGGATACTCGGTCGTTGGGATGCAAGATGAAAATATCGATAAATTCGCAGTGTCGACACCCTTCGATGGCGGCAGAGCCGGTGTCCCCCGAAGTGGCGCCCATAATCACAACGCGCTCTTGCCGGCGTTCAAGAACGTGATCTAAAAGTCGCCCTAACAACTGCAGCGCAAAGTCTTTGAAGGCAAGAGTGGGCCCATGAAAGAGCTCAAGAACCCATTGATTTTGTTCAAGCTGCACGAGTGGCGCAATGGCGTCATGGCGAAAGGTTCCATAAGCCTCGTCAATCAACCGACGTAAATCATCAAACGCAATCGACCCCTCAACGAAGGGCTTCAGAATTTCAAAAGCCAGAGAGGGATAGTCCATACCCCGCATCGCGCTTATCTGACCGCTTGAAAACTGTGGTAGTTCCTCGGGCACATATAACCCACCATCTGCCGCCAATCCCGCTAGCAGAACCCCTTCAAAATTTAGGGCCGGTGCCTTACCACGTGTGCTTATGTAGTTAATCGGCAACTCAAGCCTCCTTAAAGCTCTCAACCCGCAGTCGCACTACCGAGCCATTCAGCGTTGGCAAAGACTCCATATCACAAATTGCCGAGTCGAGATGCCCGCACACTGCAGAGTCAGTGAGTATAACGACCGTAACATGACTTGATCCCTCTACTGGAGGACGCTGAATCAACTGCTCAATGCTTATACCGCGGGCACTTAACAAACCGGTTATTTCCGCCATGACGCCCGGACGATCCTCAACCACCAACCGCAAATACCAAACACCCTCGACCTCATGGCGAGGTATCAAAGGTAATGT
Organism: Luminiphilus sp.; assembly: GCA_029253705.1. Taxonomy (GTDB): domain Bacteria; phylum Pseudomonadota; class Gammaproteobacteria; order Pseudomonadales; family Halieaceae; genus Luminiphilus. The sequence continues at coordinate 11,681 of JAQWYY010000018.1, forward strand.
CTGCAGTTGATCGCTGGGCACGCCAAGTGGCGGAACGGGATCTACAGGAGAATTTTTTAGAACGCGCCCCAAGTCCATGAGGTCACCGCAAACCGAGGAGGCGGTGGGAAGAGATCCAGCACCGGGACCAGTCAGTACGATTTCACCAACAGCATCGGCTTCGATCATAACGGCGTTCAAAACACCATCGACCCGTGCTATTTGTCGGTGGGTAGGAATTAAAGTGGGATGAACCCGCAAATCAAGAGCGTCGCCGCAGCGGCGGGCAATACCCAAATGTTTGATGCTAAAGCCTAGTTCCTTGGCAAAATCGAGGTCTTCAGGGGTAACGGTATCAATGCCCTCAGTAACGGCGGCATTAGCATCTAGAGGTATACCAAAAGCTAAAGATGCCAATATCACGAGTTTGTGAGCAGCATCGGTTCCATCGATATCGAAGGTGGGGTCAGCTTCTGCATATCCCAGGGCCTGTGCCTCAGCCAGCACATCCTCAAAGCTACGCCCTGCATTGGCCATTTCTGTCAGAATGAAGTTGCCGGTACCGTTGATTATTCCGGCCATGCCGCTCACAACATTGGCCGCAAGAGACTCCCGCAAAACCTTGATTACGGGAATACCTCCGGCAACAGCTGCCTCAAACCTAAGGGCAACTTGACCTCGCTCCGCCAAGGAGGTCAGTTCGTTACCGAATTCTGCAATTAGCGCTTTATTGGCAGTGACGACGTGTTTTCCTGCGTGAATAGCCTGCGTGACCAAATCCCGTGCCACGGTGGTCCCACCAATTAATTCCACCACGACATCCACTTCAGGGTCGCGAACGACCTCAAATATGTCGCGGCTGACACGGTAATCACTGATATCGCAGTCAGAATTGTCTCGACGTGCGCCTATATGTACCAATTGCAAATCATTGCTGCAGCGCTGCTCGATGAGGCCATGATGCGCATTAAAAATATTTACGACACCGCTGCCAACGGTGCCCAACCCGCAGATTCCAATTTTCAGACTACTCATAGTCCTTAAACTCCGCTGCCATTGTTAGGAGGGCCACCTCTAAGTACCTTTTTGATACCTCGCAATGCTTGGCGGCTGCGGTGCTCGTTTTCGATGAGACCAAAGCGCACGTATCCCTCACCATATTCACCAAAACCAATACCGGGAGACACCGCAACACCAGCCTCTGCCAGTAGCAGCTTACTAAACTCCAGAGATCCCATGTGCCTGAAAGGCTCAGGAATTTGTGCCCATACAAACATTGTGGCCCTGGGCGGCGTTACCGGCCACCCTGCCTCGTTGAGGCCCTGGCACAGCACATCTCTACGGCTGCGATACATTTCACAGATATCCGAAACACACTGTTGATCACCCTCAAGAGCGGCAATGGCCGCCACCTGAACCGGGGTAAAAATACCGTAATCTAGATACGACTTGATACGAGTGAGTGCGGCGATAAGCTCTGGATTCCCACAACAGAAACCCACACGCCAACCCGGCATATTGTAACTTTTGGATAACGTGAAAAATTCTACCGCGATGTCTCTGGCACCCTCCACTTGCAGAATACTGGGGGCCACGTATCCGTCAAAACACAAGTCTGCATAAGCAAGGTCGTGCACGACCCAAATCCCGGCCTCCCGCGCTATCGCAATCACCTTTTCGAAAAAACTTAATTCGACGCAGTGGCCCGTCGGATTTGAGGGGAAATTAAGCACTAGCATCTTTGGCTTAGGGTAACTGTTGCGAATTGCTTGCTCTAGCTCGTCAAAAAAGGTGTCTTCATCCGACATGGGGACATGTCGCAAATCAGCACCCGAAATGACAAAACCATAGGGATGAATGGGATAAGAAGGATTGGGGACCAAAATCGAATCACCCGTGCTAGTGGTCGCTAATGCCAAATGCGCCAGTCCCTCTTTCGACCCCATCGTGACAATAGCTTCACTATCGGGATTGAGTGCTACATCGTAACGTCGCTGATACCAATCACAAATAGCTTTGCGTAACCGAGGAATACCTTTTGACTGTGAGTATCGATGGGTGTCGCCGCGATGAATTGTGTCAGCGAGCTTATCAACAATATGCTTTGGTGTTGGTTGATCGGGATTACCCATACCAAAATCGATGATGTCTTCCCCGCGGGCGCGGGCCGCGGTCTTTAACTCTCCGATAATGTTAAAAACATACGGCGGTAGCCGATCAATGCGCTGGAAATTATGGTTCAACGTTTCAGTGCTCCGGATTCCGATGTTCTCAAACCTCGAGACGAGATTACGTTGGCTACTTAAGTCCGAGCACAGCGGCCAACTCGGCTGCTGGCTTGTATCCGGGAATCATTTGTCCGCTGCTCGTTACAATAGCGGGCGTTCCGCGAACACCCATAGCCGCACCCAATTCAAACTGAGCGGTAACGGGTGAACTATCGCAATCAGACAGTGGCAGCGCCACTCCTGCTTTTAGCTGTGTCAAAGTTTTTTGCGGATCATCGGCACACCAAGCAGTGTGTAACTTGCGAGCACCCTCAGAATCAGGACCGCCCCTAGGGTATGCCAAGTAGCGCACCTCGACACCCATGTCATTGAGGTCAGCAACTTCCTTGTGCAGCTTCTGGCAATAGAAACAGGTCACATCAGTGAATACCGTGATGTAATCTCGAGTCTCGCCTTCCGGAGTGAATACAATCATCTGAGCTAAGTCGACGCCATCAATCAAGGCAATACGATCGAGCTCTCGCTTTTCCTCAGCAAGATTAACGAGACCATCTTTGCGCACGGCGTAAAGATCGCCTACCACAAAGTGGTCTCCTTGCTCCGTGGCATACAGCACCAAACCGTTATCGAGGGTCACCTCAAGCAAGCCATTTGCCGGCGTCTTTTGGACATTCTGCACAGTTACGGGAGCACCACCGCCGCTAAGTGCAGCCGCAATCTTTTCTTCAAGGGTCTTGTGTGGATTAGAACTGTAAGTTTCCGCATGCACTAAAGCGGCTGCTAGGAGTGACGCAAGCACTATCAACCCAGCGCCTGCGCTGACAGCAGCTTGAACCATCTGCGCACCAAAACCTTTACTGTTGCGAGCCAATTTTCTCATATACGTTCGCTCCATTTCTTGAATTCTAACTCACAGGCTTTGGCAACTAACCTCTTGGGTGGTGTTGCTCGTGTAATGCTTGCATTCGCTGACTAGCCACATGGGTGTAAATCTGCGTTGTTGAGAGGTCACTGTGACCCAATAACATCTGCACCACCCTCAAATCAGCGCCGTGGTTCAGCAGGTGCGTGGCAAAGGCGTGCCTTAGGGTGTGAGGTGATAAATGTCTCTGTATACCTGCGCGCTTGCCATATATTTTAATACGATACCAGAAGGTCTGGCGAGTCATCTCCCGAGACCGATTAGATGGAAAAAGAACATTACTCGACTGGCCTCGAAGCAGCTCTACTCTCGGCCCACGCATGTACTTTACCAACCAATCTAAAGCCTCCTCCCCCATTGGGACAAGCCTCTCCTTTCCTCCTTTACCAACAACCCTCACTATGCCTTGATTAAGACCCACCTGTTCAACCTGCAGGCCCACCAGCTCTGAAACTCTTAATCCACAAGCATAGAGAAGCTCAAGCATCGTCCGGTCACGAAACTCCAACGCCAATTCAAGATCAGGCGCACTAAGGAGCTGTTCGACGTCAGTCTCTGACAACGATTTCGGCAGTGGTCGGCCCTGTTTAGGGCTCTCAATCCGCAGGGTTGGGTCGTCTACGATCTGACCTTCCCGAAGGGCCCAACGATAAAAACTACGTGCTGCAGATAAGAACCTGGCGCTAGACCTAGGGGCGGCGCCATGACGGAGCTTCTGGCCCAAGTAAGACTGGATGTGGCTAGCATTCGCGGCTAGCAAGGGTTGATCAGCCTGGGCGGCTAACCATTCTTCAAAAAGGCTGAGGTCGCGTCGATAGGCCGCGAGGGTATTTTCACTTAACCCTCGCTCCATCCACAAACTGTCGATATAGCGCTCTACCTCAGGCGACGCGGGCATCTCAAATCACCCCGTCCTGCAAGCTGCTCAGCGAGAGAGCTTTTCCTTGATACGAGCTGCCTTACCGCTGCGCTCACGTAAGTAGTACAGTTTTGCCTGCCGCACATCGCCGCGACGCTTGACTGAGATGCTGTCAAGCAAGGGGCTGTAAGTCTGAAAAGTTCGCTCAACGCCAACACCGTGTGAAATTTTGCGCAGTGTGAACGCGGAGTTCAGGCCACGATTGCGCTTACCTATACAAACGCCTTCGAAGGCCTGTAAACGCTCTCGAGTACCTTCTTTAACTTTGACCTGCACCACGACCGTATCGCCGGGGGCGAAGTCAGTAATTTCTTTGGTCATTTGTTCGGCATTAATTTCCGAAATAATTTTGTTGGTGCTCATCACACTCTCCCATCAAACTGCGCAGTTTGCGCGGCGGCGGCTACAGCCGCGTAGTTTTCTATATTGCTAGTTTTTAGTCCAGCTCCCATTCTTTTAGGAGCTTCCAATCTTCTGCCACAACCCTATCGGGATCTAGCAAATCCGGTCGCCGATCCAATGTCCTGCGAATCGACTGAGCTCTGCGCCAACGCGCAATGGCACCATGATCACCGCTCAGAAGCACCGCCGGCACCGTCCGACCCTGATAAGACTCGGGTCGAGTGTAGTGGGGGCAGTCCAACAGCCCATCTGCAAAAGAATCTTCCTCAGCAGAAGCACTGTGGCCCAATACACCAGGGATCAAACGCAACATAGCGTCCATCACCAGCATCGTCGGTAACTCCCCACCACTCACCACGAAATCCCCTACAGAGATTTCGTGATCAACTGAACGCTCAATAAAACGCTCATCTATTCCTTCGTAGCGCCCTGAAACAAAAATGGTCGCTTTATCAGCGAGCAATTCCCGCGCCACACTATCTGTAAACTGGCGACCCTGTGGTGTCATTGCCACCACTTTGGGGCTTCCGCCCAACGCAGCCTTAGCCGAATCCAGCGCCCTATCAAGTAACGGCGCTTGCATCACCATGCCGGGTCCACCGCCGTAAGGCCGATCATCAACGGTCCCATGGCGGTCTGACGCCTGGTCTCGCGGGTTATGCAACGACAAAGTCCAGAGGTTATCTTTAAGCCCTCTGCTGGTTACACCCCAATCCCTCACGGCGCTAAACATTTCTGGAAACAGCGTGACCACTGCAAACCGATGCTGGATCTCAGACATCGGTGTACCACTTCACTCTAACGGTGCCTGACTGCATGTCGACTTCTCGTATGACATCGTCGACCAGCCACGGTATCAAACGCTCTGTGTCGTCCATGCTTCCCTCACAGGGCCGCACCACTAGGACATCGTTTGCACCTGTCTCCAACAAGTGATCAATCTCACCCAGAAGGCACAGCCCTTCTGCGCTCTCGCACCACACGCGCAATCCCTCAAGGTCACGCCAATAAAAATCTCCGTCTTCTAACGCAGGCAACAGCGATGCAGGCCCCAGCAACTCCATGCCCTTCAGCCCTTCCGCCGATGTCCGATCTTCCACTCCAGAGAGTTGGGCCACCCACCCACGACCTTGGGGCCTCAAACTAATAACTTTTACGTCTCGGGAAGCGCCGGGGCGCATTTTTGATCCTGGCGCCAGAGCTAAACTCTGAAGTCCCACTAAAAAAGTGGGCTCCTCCAGCAGTGGCCGAACCTTTACCCAGCCTTTGATGCCATGGGCACCCAAGACCTCCGCCAGTACCAGCGACTCCGTCACGGGCCCGACAGTCTCTAATTCTCGGTGTTACGCAGCGGCGACCTCAGGATGAGCTGCAGCGGCATCCTTCATCAAGGCCTTCACCCGAGGTGACACCTGCGCGCCTTTGGCTACCCATGAAGCAATCTTTTCAAGGTCTAGGCGAAGCCGCTCTTCTTGCCCTCGAGCGACTGGATTAAAGAACCCGACGCGCTCAATAAAGCGCCCATCTCGTGAACGGCGATGATCGGTAACAGTGACCTGATAAAACGGCCGCTTTTTGGACCCGCCTCGTGACAGCCGAATAACTACCATCTTATTGATTCCTCTGTAAAATTTTATAAAGGACACATGACCCAACGGCCTTGTTCCCGAAATATAAGGGAGCGGAGAATACAGTAAACGCCAGTCTATTACTAGGCCGCCGACCCACGTCAGCGAGGCGGAAAACCTCCCCCAGACATGCCGCCACCGGGTGGCATCATACCGCCGAGCCCACGCATCATCTTTTGCATGCCCCCGCCTTTCATTTTTTTCATCATTTTTTGCATTTGTTTGTGCTGCTTCAACAGGCGATTGAGGTCCTGTACTTGCGTGCCCGATCCCAGAGTGATTCGTCGTTTACGCCCGCCTGAAATGACCTCTGGCTTGCGGCGCTCCAGCGGAGTCATAGAGTCAATCATGGCCTCCATCCTCGCAAACTGCTTAAGATCGACGTTTTGTTGGGCCATAGCCGCCATATTTCCCATGCCGGGCATTTTTTCCATCATGGCGCCAATGCCGCCCATATTTTTCATTTGCTGCAGCTGTTCTCGAAAATCTTCCAGATCGAATCGCCCCCCCTTCTGCACTTTCTTGGCCAATCGCTTGGCTTTTTTCTGATCAACCTTGCGCTCTGCATCCTCAATGAGCGATAGCAAATCGCCCATACCCAGAATGCGCGAGGCCAAACGATCGGGGTGAAACGGGTCTAATGCATCTGTTTTCTCGCCAACACCCAGGAATTTAATGGGCTTCCCGGTAACCGACCTTACCGACAACGCCGCCCCGCCGCGGGTATCGGCATCGACCTTGGTTAAAATGACGCCGGTCAGCGGCAAAGTCTCGCCAAAGGCCCGGGCAGTCATCACGGCGTCTTGCCCCATCATGGCGTCTACAACAAACAAGGTTTCAATAGGAGTGACCGCCGCGTGAAGTTCCCGAATTTCCGCCATCATGGCTTCGTCAACCGCAAGCCTGCCTGCCGTATCTACCAACAGCACATCGGTGAAATTAAGCCGCGCATTGTCGAGTGCACGATTTACGATATCGACGGGTTTCTCCTCGCCCGAGGAGGGCTCAAAACGCGCCCCAACCTCACCTGCGAGGGTCTCCAGCTGCTTGATCGCAGCAGGTCGATAAACATCGGCTGACACTACCGCAACTGACTTTTTTTCACGCTCCATCAAATATCGCGCTAGCTTGGCGACAGACGTCGTTTTTCCCGCACCCTGCAACCCCGCCACCATGACCACCGCAGGGGGCTGGGCATTTAGGGTCAAAGCCTCGTTGGCACTGCCCATAGTTTCGGTCAGCTCTGCCTGCACAATTTTAAGGAAAGCCTGACCCGGGGACAGACTTTGAGCCACCTCTGCTCCAACTGCACGGGTTTTGACGGCTTCAGTAAATGCCTTCACAACTTCCAGAGCAACATCAGCTTCAAGCAGCGCCATACGCACTTCGCGCAACGTGTCTCGAATGTTGTCCTCAGTCAGTCTGGACTTCCCAGACATACTTTTTAAACTGGCGGACAGACGATCGCTTAATCCTTCAAACATGGAACCTCGAATGGCGCCGTAAAGGACGCCTCAAACGGTGATAAAGAGCGTAGTATACGTGCTGAAGCAAACGCACCCAATGACCTAGTC
>JAQWYY010000049.1 GCA_029253705.1 Luminiphilus sp.
GGGACAACATTCTCCCTAGCAGGTGAAGCCGAAGAACGGGCTAGCGCCCTCACGGGATTGGCTCGTACCAGTCTTCTGGCACTCATTATTATTTACACCCTACTGGCCGTTCCACTTAAATCCTATTTGCAACCGCTAGTTGTTATGGCCAGCATCCCCTTTGGCCTAATCGGAGCGATACTCGGTCACTTTATACTTGGATACGACTTAGTATTCTTTTCCATACTTGGTATCGTTGCGCTATCGGGCGTAGTTATCAACGCGAGTCTGGTGCTCGTAGACTTTATTAATAAACGCCGCTTGAATCTGGAAATTACTGTAGCAGAGGCTGTCACCCGCGCCGGTGTTGCCCGCTTCAGACCGATTTTCCTAACCTCGGTGACCACTTTTGTAGGCTTGGCGCCGCTCATGCTCAACGCTGATCTCGCGACGGCACCCTTCGTGCCCCTCGCAGTCTCTTTGGGCTTTGGCGTGATCTTCGCTACGGCGGTGACTTTGCTGCTGGTACCAGCGCTTTATTTAATCCTTGATGATCTTAGTGGCTCGACTAACAGCAAAAACCACGCGGATCACAGCCGCAAACAAAGCGAAAGTTAAAAGACTCCGTCAACATCTAGTTATCGCGCCCCGCAAAAGCTTTCAAGACCACGCCCCTGTTACGTTACTTTAGTTCGACACTTAAATATGTCATCTTTTAGTGCTTGAGCGGTATTGCAGGCAGATCATGGTGTGTTTCAGACCTAACAGAAAATTTATTGCCATCGGCGAAATGAGCAAGATGAGTGCGGCTAAAACCGCATTGTGGCCAAAAGGACCATCATGCCAACCGCACTCCTAACCCTTGGGAGACTTCCAAAAGCCCTCGCTGTGGCGCGCGCTTTGCGCACGCAGGGTTATCGGGTCATTGTCGCTGAACCTTTTGCCTGGCACGTAAGCCGTGTATCTAAGGACGTCGCTAAAACTTTCCAACTTCCCGCCCCAAACGATGATGCCGGCGCTTACCAGCAGGCGCTTCTTAAACTGATCACCCAGCAAGAGGTAGATCTGGTTGTACCTATATCAGAAGAAGCACATTACGTCCTTGCGATTCGCAGCCATTTACCCCCCCATGTGACCCTGTTTGGTCCCGACGTCGAGCTCTACCGCACTCTGGCTGACAAAGCTGCATTTATAAATTTAGCCGTCCAAAAAGCACTGACGGCTCCTCGTTCGGCCCCGGCTGATTCTCCGTTGGCAGCCACCATAAGCGAAACCGTTGATTACATAACAAAGCCGATCAATGGCTGCTCTGGAATTGACGTCGCGTTTCATCGCGCTGGAGACCTGCTGACGACAAAGAGTCCTAAGTTACTCGTGCAACAAACGATTGAAGGTGAGGTGGTCAGTAGTCTGTCCATGATCAAAACTGGCGAAATTCAAGCTAGCACCGTTTATCAGGGCTCGGTCTTTGCCGGCACCGTCGCGATATGCTTTGAGAGGATTACCGGGGACATAGCTGACAAGGTAAGCCAATGGATACAGGGCTTTGTGAAGGACATGAATTACAGCGGCTTTATCGCCTTTGACTTTATTGTTGATGCTTCGGGTACCCCACAGGCCATCGAATGCAATCCTCGGCTAACCAGTGGCATCCATTTTTTCACCGCGGAAAGCCTCGGGGCGGCCCTTGCCACCCCAAAGAAAACACCGTTAACCCCTCATAAAAATTCGATCTGGCAGTGGCGCTACAGCACACTAACCGAGGCCTATGCAGCATTGTTTTCTGGCGATTTCAAAGAGTTTTGGAGACGGATAAATTTATGCTGGAAGGTTTCTGACGTGGTCTGGTCCTGGCGGGACCCCCTGCCTTTTTTACTAATGACGCCACTCTCGTGGCCAATTTTAAAACCCGCGCTCCTCGAGGGAATATCACTCGGAGAGGCATGCCAACGAGATATCGCGCCGTTATGGTCAGAGACTTCGACCCAAGTGGTTACAGGCGACGACAATGAAGCTTAATTTGCTGGGCTGGCCGGGTCGTCAATCGTGCCGCAGGCCGTACAGGCTGTCTGTCGGCGCGGCTAAAGTCGAAGCGCCTTACCAGCTCAGCAATAATCAAAACTGCCTCAGCCTGAGCGAATCCTGCACCGATACACGTGTGTGGTCCAACGCCGAAAGGAATATACGCGCCTTCTTGAATCGAGCTCTCCCTCTCGGCGAGAAAGCGATCGGGTATGAAAGCATCGGGATCACCCCAATAACGCTGGTGCCTATGAATGGTCCATGGCGAGACCATGACCAGTGCACCACGCCGCAACTTCCTCGGGCCAATTTGGCAATTTTCAAGGGCGACACGGGGGATAAAAGTAATCGGCGGATAGAGCCGGAGGGTTTCCCTAAATACGGCTCTAACCAAAGGCAGTTGTTTCACGTGATTGAAATGAATGGGACCCGACCCCACCACTTGCTCAAGCTCGGAACGAAGTCGCAAGACCAGGGCTGGCTGCTCTGCCAACAGGTAAAATACCCAGGTCAACGCGCTCGCCGACGTCTCATGTCCAGCCAGAAAGAAAACCCCCAGCTGGTCAATCAGCTCTTCACGGGTAAAGGCCTCACCAGTATCACTGTCCTTAGCCGCAATGACGTCACTAGCAATATCATTGAAGGCGCCAGGGTTTTCCAGATGGGGGTCCACCAAATCACCGAGGTGCCCTCGGATACGCTGGCAAGCGGCCAATACTCCCGGTGGCTGCGACATTTTTGCCCAAGCTCTTTGGAAAATGAGGCGAAAAATATCGACCTGCGCTACCGACTGCTCGAATTCTGTGAAGTCTTCAAAAACGTCGCTAGAAACCCCTGCAGCCAAAGGTGTCGAAAATATCGTTCGGCAAATGACGTCGGCGGTCAAATGGCTCATGGCCATGTCGAGGGAAAAGCTGTCCCCACTGTCGGCATGGCCGTCCAAAACACCCAAGTGGTCGAGAACAGCAGACTGCATGGCATCAAAGGCATGGCTTACCCGCAGTTGAGAGAATGCGGGGTCTATCATGCCGCGCTGGCGCTTCCAACGCGCACCATCAGTGACAAAAATAGACTGCCCGATCAGCGGCTCAAGGGCGTTAACCATCAAATCACTTTTCGGGAACCGGCTGCCGTCATCCCGCAAAATCTCTCGCACCAATTCAGGCTGGTTAAACAGCACAGTCGAGCGCCGGGAATAACCCAAATTGCCAAAATCAAATCTATAGGCCTCACCGGGCATCAATTCGAGCAAATTGCCATCGCCATGCCACAGAACCCTAGCGAGAGCCGGCAGCGCAGGCAGCGGTTTGGGATGAGGCGGGACAAAGTGATTGCTATAAGACATAGTAAGACGCCAGAACAACAGATTCACCAGTATGCGAGGGCGCCTTGATGGTGTCGACCCATGACATCTTTATGATCTTAGTTGCTGTCCACATTGCCACCGGGACAGTAGGGCTTATTTCGTTTTGGATTCCCGTGGGAGGTCGCAAAGGAAGCGCCAGCCATCGACGGTTTGGTCGCGTTTTCATTAATACGCTACTAATCACTGGAATTACCGCAATAGGCATTGCCACCACCACGCTCTTTGACCCTGTAGCAACTCACCCGCACTTGTCTGATCATGAGGTGTTTAGCGACCCCTCTATGATACGTGCCATTTTTGGCTGGATGATGCT
>JAQWYY010000065.1 GCA_029253705.1 Luminiphilus sp.
GTTGCCGCTAGCAAGTACTCGAGCCCATGTTCTTTGACGAGTGTCACCATGACCAGCGCCATTGCGCCTGTGGCAGCAGAGATCATGCCCGGGCGGCCTCCCACGAAAGCGATGACAACCGCTATGCAAAAAGAGGCGTATAGCCCTACCCGGGGATCAACCCCGGCGATAATAGAAAAAGCAATCGCTTCCGGGATCAAAGCAAGGGCGACGACGAGCCCCGCGAGTAAGTCGGCACGGATATTGCCGAACCATTCTTCCTTGAGCGTTGTGAGCATGGTGATAACCGGGTTGACTGAGGGGGCGAGGACTATTCGTGTTGAGCGTCAAGTCTGGATCAGTCACAGATTACCGATCTAGCCACGTCGCCCAAGCGGGGCGCAGGGTAGTACATTAACGTGGCTGCGTACAATGACCCCGCCTGCAACTGCCATTACCCGAGGGAGTCGTGATTGGGGTGCTTTCCATGCATACTATGGGCCTCTATGGTTCCCTACAGGAGTTCCCATTGGACGAGCAGTATGAAGCGGTTAAGACACGTATTTCCCATGATTTGATTCAAGTGGCGCTGCGCTTGGTCTGCGCGCTCTTATTACTGTGGATTTGCGCCAAAATATTTGCGCCTTTTGCAGCTCTTATGGCTTGGGCACTGATTCTCGCCATCACGCTTTATCCACTTCATTTGCGTCTTAGAAATGCTTTGGCATGGAGTGATGCACGAACAGCGACGATGATTTCCGGGACGGGTTTGCTGTTGCTGGGTGTCCCGACCGTGTTATTGGGTATGTCATTGGTAGACCACATTGCCTCAATTATTAGCCAATGGCAGCAAGGTAGTCTCGATATCGTACCCCCCGATGAGTCCGTTAAAAATTGGCCACTGGTAGGTGAGCGCGTGTACGCAATTTGGTTAGAGGCCTCTGATAATCTCGCAGAATTGTTGGCTGATCATGGCGAAGAAGTTCGCAGTTTGCTCAAGCGGTTCGTTGGTGGCACCACAAGCATGCTAACGACGGTTGGCTTATTTTTGGGAGCAATTGTTGTTGCAGGAATTATGATGGCTTACGGTCAATCGGGCAGTTCGGCTATGAGTCGTATAGCGGTAACCCTCGTGGGAAATGCTCGGGGTGAGGAACTGCAGGTCTTATCAGTGGCCACCACGCGCTCAGTGGCCACTGGCGTCATTGGAGTGGCTGTCATCCAGTCGCTGTTATTGGGTATCGGCTTTCTTTGGGCAGAGGTGCCTGCTGCAGGGGTTTTGGCAGTGCTGGCGCTGATTACCGGCATCATTCAGTTACCTGCGCTGCTAATAACGCTCCCAGTGCTGATTTGGCTTTGGACCTCGGGCGGTGCGGGGGAGGGCTCCGCAGTCATGGACGTTGTGATTACGATCTACCTCATCATTGCTGGACTCGCTGACAATGTGCTTAAACCGATTTTGCTGGGACGCGGCGTCGATGTACCTATGCCAGTTGTCCTTATTGGTGCCCTAGGGGGAATGGTCGGTATGGGTTTGATAGGCCTCTTCATTGGTTCGGTGGTTTTAGCTATTGGTTACCAGTTGTTGTGGGCATGGGTAGATCGTGAAGCTCGGCAGGCAGCAGTTAACGAAACTAGTGATCCGTCCTAACGCTTCAATTAGGCGGAATTGCTTAGAATTTGACTTGAGATGACCTTACACAAACGACTTAGCGTTGCAGCCATTTGGATGCTGATCTTGGTTGGTTGCACTACCGTGGGCCCTGATTACGTACCGCCGGATGATAGCTGGCTGGAGGCGCTTGAGATTTCTGTTTATGGGGAGTCGATCACCGTTGTAGCTGAATCTGACAGCGAGGCCACGCTTTGGTGGCGTCAGTTTGACGACCCTGTGCTCGATGCCCTCATCCAAGAGGCTAAAACTGAAAATCCAACGCTGAGGGTTGCTGGGCTTAGGGTGCTGGAGGCTCGTGCTCTGGCGGCCGCCGCTGGCTCAGCGCTTTATCCTCAGGCACAGACGATTGATGCGAATGCAGCCTATGCCAAGCGTAGCAGTGGTCCGGGGGAGAGTGGTTTTAGTAGTTGGGATGCTGGCTTTACTTTGGGTTGGGAGCTCGACTTTTGGGGCCGATTTCAGCGCGGAATTGAGTCGGCGGACGCGGCGTATTTTGCGTCACTGGCAAACCAACGCGACGCTCAAGTCCTCCTCGCTGCAACGGTTGCCGATATTTATTGGCAATACCGAGTCACCGAAGAGCGCATCGTAATTTTAAATAAAAACGCCGAGTTGCAGTCTCGCAGTTATGACATTACCCGCCAGATGTTTGAGGCTGGACAACA
>JAQWYY010000070.1 GCA_029253705.1 Luminiphilus sp.
GCATTGTTGTGGGCTCAATAATGTCGCATCGGAGAATCACGGTGGCGTCATCGGTGAAGGGGTCTAAAATTGAGCTGGAGTCGTCAGGCATTAAAATCATGTCTGACTCGTTGATGCCCTTCCATCCTGAAATAGAGGAACCGTCAAACATCTTGCCTTCGTCGAAAAAGTCCTCATCGACTTCAGTGGCGGGAATAGAGACGTGCTGCTCTTTACCCATAGTATCGGTGAAACGCAGGTCTACCCAGCGAATATCATTGTCTTTGATTAAAGTGAGCGTGCGCTCCGACATGGCTAACTCCTTGAAATATCTAAATGGGGGCGTTTTAAGGCCCCAGGGCTTGATGATTGGGGCATGCACCATGCCATGAATCAACGGTGTGGGATAGTGCAAGGTGTATGCCAGCAACCTATTTTTGGCTTAAAAAAATACAAGTCATTGAAAGTATTGGTAAATTGGGTCACTTCGGAGATTTTATAGCCATAAAAAACAGCCGCATTCGCACCAATATAGGGCATACCGCACTATTATAGCGCAGTTCTTGCTCCATTTTCGGGCGAATCAACCTCGGTTACCCGAGATCCTATTTTCGCCAGTAAGCGTAATATTGCAGACCAGTTGTGGGGCAGCCTCTGGTAGACTCCGCGCCGCCCAACCCCCTTATCTTGGAGAGACACGCCGCGTGATCAGCCAGCTGAGAAATATTGCCATCATCGCCCACGTAGACCATGGCAAAACAACACTCGTGGATTGTCTGCTACAGCAGTCCGGCACCCTTGACCGGAAGGCGGCGGGGACCGAGCGGATTATGGATTCCAACGACCAAGAAAGAGAGCGTGGCATTACCATTCTTGCTAAGAACACGGCGATCCGCTGGCAAGATTACCGCATCAACATTGTGGACACACCCGGGCACGCAGATTTCGGTGGCGAAGTGGAGCGGGTGCTGTCTATGGTTGACTCTGTTTTGCTGCTGGTTGATGCCGTAGACGGACCTATGCCACAAACACGTTTTGTGACCTCCAAAGCATTTGAGCGCGGGCTGAACCCCATTGTCGTCATTAATAAAGTCGATCGCCCCGGCGCCAGGCCTGATTGGGTGGTTGACCAAGTTTTCGATCTTTTTGACACCCTAGGTGCCAACGAGCAGCAGCTCGACTTTCCTATAATCTATGCCTCTGCACTGAACGGAATATCCGGTGAGGAGCACGAAGCAATGGGCATCGACATGGCGCCGTTGTTTCAAACTATTGTCGATAAAGTGCCGCCACCATCGGTAGACACATCGGGCCCATTGCAGCTACAAATTTCCGCACTCGACTACAGCAGCTATGTCGGTGTTATTGGTGTCGGACGCATCACCCGAGGTTCGGTAACCCCCAACACGCAGGTTGCTGTTATTGATCGCAATGGCGACAGTCGTAATGGGAAAATACTGCAGGTCATGGGTTATCAGGGCCTCGAGCGTGTTGAAGTTACGGAAGCTGGTGCTGGAGACATCGTATGCGTGACCGGAATCGAGGCATTAAATATTTCGGACACGTTGTGCAGCCCAGGTACCCCAGAGCCGCTACCGCCTCTTTCGGTGGATGAGCCTACAGTTAGCATGACCTTTCAGGTCAACGATTCGCCCTTTGCAGGACTCGAGGGCAAGTATGTGACCTCACGTAATATTCGTGAGCGCCTTGATCGGGAACTTATACACAACGTGGCCCTGCGGGTGGAAGAGGGTGATTCTCCAGACAAGTTTTCTGTATCCGGTCGCGGTGAGCTACACCTGTCAGTGTTGATAGAAAGCATGCGCCGCGAAGGCTTTGAGCTGGGTGTTTCTAGACCCGAAGTGATTCAAAAAGAAATCGACGGTGAGCTCTGTGAGCCCTACGAAAACCTGGTGATTGACTGTGAGTCAGAGCATCAAGGCGGCGTGATGGAGGAGTTGGGTCTGCGCAGGGCTGAAATGAAAAACCTGGTGATAGACGGTAACGGACGCGTGCGACTTGAGTTTATTGTTCCTGCAAGAGGGTTGATTGGATTTCGTTCGCAGTTTTTAACCCTCACCTCAGGCTCGGGCATCATGACCCACGTCTTTGATCATTACGGTCCTGTTAAACGCGCAGAGTTGGGTGGACGCGTAAACGGCGTTCTGGTTTCCATGGTAAAAGGGAAAACACTAGCCTATGCCTTATATACCTTGCAGGAGCGAGGTCGGCTTTTTGTTGATCCTAACAAGGATGTGTACGAGGGTCAGATTGTTGGGCTGCATAGCCGCGGCAACGACTTGGTTGTAAATCCGACGAAGGCTAAGCAACTGACCAACGTTCGGGCTTCGGGCACCGACGAAGCGCTTATCTTGACGCCTCCGGTACGCCATAGTCTCGAGCAGGCTTTGGAGTTCATCGAGGATGATGAGCTTGTCGAAGTGACTCCTGACAGCATTCGACTGCGCAAGAAATTGCTACTTGAACATGAGCGTAAGCGCGCAGCTCGCAGCGCAGCCTAAAGCAAACATAGAGTTTTGTAGGCTGTGCGCGATTGGACGGTGAGGAAAGGCTGATTTAGCTGAGCAGCATTTCAAAGTGGGGCAGGTCGTCCTCGAGATAGGGGCCTTTCACAGTTGTAAATCCCAAGCTGTGATAAAACTCCTCTAGGTATGCCTGACCGCTAATTCTAAGGCCCTGGTTAGGCCACAAATCTTGAACGTAGGCCATGCTTTTGACCATGAGCTCCCGGCCTAGTGACTTGCCCCTGTGATCTAGGACCACTGCGACTCGACCGATCGACACCTCCTCGTAAACCGCCCCCGGGGGCGCAATCCGCAAACTGGCAATGAGCTCACCCTCCAGCAAGCCCTCAAGGTGCCAACAATGTGGGTCTACGTCGTCGGGATCCTGATAGGGGCAGCGTTGCTCAACAACGAATATGCGGCTGCGCATGTTCAGCATAGCGTGCCACTCTAATGCACTGAAAACATTGAAGTGGCGAAAACGCCACTGAAGGGTAGTAGACATAGTGTGGCCAGTTTTTTTTGGTCAAGGAATGCCCTTTCCGGGGACACGGATAGTTTATCGGGTTACGATCCCGTGGAACAGAAATTATAGGGCTGCAGATCATGCTGACCATGGGACAGGTACAGGACGATTTCGACCTCCTCAATAGAGCGGCAAGACAATCTTTGTCTGGCGTATTTGCTGGGCTCGATATCGAATCGAATACGGTTGACTTGCCAGCCAGCCGATCTGTTTTTTTTACCCCTCTTCCCGATAACACCATTGCCTGCGTAGAGTCGGGTCTGGTATCGGTTATGCATGAACAAACTGTGGTGAGCGTGTTGGAGCCGGGTGATCTGGTGCTTGGCGACAGCGCCTTAGTTCCGGCAACTGTGAGAGCGCTTCAATTTGGCTCGGAGGAGGGTGCTACCGTACGAACTTGGGAACAGGGTGAGTTTCTCCGCGCGATCAGTGCAGATGATGCCCGCCAAAGGCTGTGGCTCGCTGCGCTCATTCAAACACAATCCCTGATGTATCGAATGAGTGGTCTGAGTATCCAGCGACAAATCGGGCTTAGGGGAGACACCGAGGTTTATTCCCCCGGCGCAGTCATTATTCAGCAGGGAGACCCCGCTGATGATGTATTTTCAATGGTAGCGGGTGTCGCACAGGTGTTGGTAGACGAGCAGCCCGTTGCCAGAATCGCCACAGGTGAGTTGTTTGGCACAATGGCGGCGCTGACCAGTGGGCACAGGAATGCCACCGTAACTGCTCTAGAGCGCTGTTCGGTATTGCGCGTTCCCAAGGACCGATTCTTTGAAATTATTCGTACACGCCCAGAAGCTGTCCAGGGCCTGCTGGTCGATATGGCGCGCTCTATTACGGCGCTGAACGGAGAGGTGGTGACATTGCGCCAGCGTGTGTCACAACCGTAAAACTTATTCCTAGTCACCTAACTACTGAGAGCTCCAGTTAATGTCTGATCCGGTAATGGGCGCAACGAGCCCTGAAACCCTATCGTTACGCGATTATGCCGAAAAGGCGTACCTCGACTATTCGATGTACGTCATTCTTGATCGCGCACTGCCTAATATTGGGGATGGGCTCAAGCCCGTCCAGCGACGTATTGTTTATGCAATGAGTGAGCTGGGTCTGAAAGCTACGGCCAAATTTAAAAAGTCGGCGCGCACCGTCGGTGATGTCATTGGTAAGTTTCACCCCCATGGCGACAAGCGAGGGCGACGTGTGTGCGGCGGCGCTATTTTTTAAGAACGACT
>JAQWYY010000087.1 GCA_029253705.1 Luminiphilus sp.
TCCCCTTGTTCGGGACCCCAAAGCAACTGCAGAAAAGTATCAACAAAATTAAAACCAACCTTTTGGAGCCGGGTGAACCGAAGAGCCCTGAAGAATCCACGGTTTTCCAAATCTGGTCGGCTTTCGCAAGTGACAATGAGCGGGCGAGGATGTACGCCGATTTTGAGGGTGGTATCGGTTGGGGTGAGGCCAAGAAGCAGTTGTTCGAGCTGGTCAATGGTGAATTGGCTGAGCCTAGGGAGCGCTATCATGAGCTGATGGCGAAGCCTGCACAGGTAGAAGAGGTGTTGCAGGCCGGTGCGGAGCGTTTACGCCCAAAGAGCAAGGCGCTCTTAGAGCAAGTGCGAGACGCAGTGGGGCTTCGTACCTATGTCACCAGATAAAACCTCGACGGGTTGCAACGAGGGCGCATGGTTGTGAGTCGGCAGTTTCTGGAGCGCAACGACGATTTCAAGATACCTTCTAACGAAGCCGTGCACTCAGGGAAAGTGCGTTCGGTCTACTGGTTGAGGCCAGAAGATAGCCTTCGCCTGATCGAGAGCAGAAACTATCCGGTATCTCGCGATGCTGATCTCGCCATTCTTATCGTTTCAGATCGCTTATCGGCTTTTGATTGTATCTGGCGTGCTGAAGATGGTCTTAACGGCGTACCGGGCAAAGGGGCAGCGCTTAATGCGGTGTCAGAAGCTTGGTTTGAAGCCTTTACCGATGCCGGCCTTGCTCGCAGTCACATTCTCGAGGCGCCACACCCTCTGGTGTGGGTTGTTCAGAGGGCGAAACCTGTACGCATAGAAGCCATTGCTCGTCAGTACATTACCGGCTCGCTTTGGCGTGCTTATGATAAGGGGGAGCGTGTCTTTTGCGGGATCGATTTGCCCAATGATTTGGTGGAAAACCAGCAGTTAGGTGAGGTGTTGATAACCCCCTCGAGTAAAGGTGTGCTTGCGGGATTAGAGGGCATTCCAGCAATCGACGATGTCAATATTACGCGAGCAGATTTAGAGCGTCATTGGTCTGACCTTGGCTTTGAGCAAAGCGCAGACATTGATCAGTATGAGCGCTTGCTACGGGAGGGCTTTGCTGTCATCGCCGATCGGCTGGACAAGGTAGGTCAATTATTTGTTGATACCAAATTTGAGTTTGGTTACGCGACCAACGCTTTGGGCGCCAGCGAGCTCATTTATATGGATGAAGTCGGTACTCCGGATTCATCTCGTATTTGGAATGCATCTGCCTATGCTCAGGGTCAGATCCTAGAAAATAGTAAGGAAGGCTTTCGACAGGCGCTTTTGAGCTGGGTGCCCGATAGAGACTTATTGCTCGACAAACAAAGAATGCCAGAGCGCGAGGCTTTTGCAAGCACGGCACGCTTACCCCAAAATATGCTCCTTGACGTCTCCAGGACCTATCTCGATATTGCAGCGCAAATTGTCGGCGCGCCGATTGCAGTGCCTGTAGATCCTCGAGAAGAAATCAAAGAGTTGCTATCGGTTGAGCTTGGGCTAATCTAAGCGACGACTTAAGGGTTAGGTTGCAGTTTAAACAATCCCAAATCGCGGGTAGGGGAGGTGCAGCCACAGCGACAAACACAAGGACAGGGATGAGTTATGAATATAAGGGATAACATGATCAGAGCGGTGCGGCCCATACTCGCAACGGCGTTAATGATTCTCGTGGCGGCATGCAGTTCGGCACCGACAGCACCGGAAGTTTCTTACGACGGCCTAGTACTGCAAGAGGATACAAAGTTTGGCTTGGTCTATGCCAAGCCGGGGGTCGATATCTCCGTCTACGATAACTTTGCGGTGCATCATTGTGAGGTCGCATTCCGAAAGAATTGGCAGCGTGATCAAAACAACACTAGGCGCGCCACTTCTCGACGAATTACCGATTCAGATATGGAAGGTATGCGAACCAGTCTGGCGGAGCTGTGCGAGGCAGAATTTCTTACCGTTCTCTCTGAGGAGCCGGCTTACTCTATAATTTCAGAAGATCAGGCTGCTGCGAGCACTCTGCTTCTGCGGCCCAATATCATTAATCTCGACGTCGCCGCTCCCGATATCAGCAGTCCCGGTGTCAGTCGCTCTTACACAACGGAATCCGGAGAAATGACGCTATTTCTCGAGGTGGCTGATGCGTCAACCGGAGAAACGCTTTTTCGAGTTGTTGATAGGCGACGCAATCTAAACTCGATGCGCCTGCAATGGAGTAACAGCGTGACGAATACGGCAGATGCCAAGCGAATTTTAAATGCCTGGGGTCAGCAATTTCGAGAAGGTCTCGACCGGATTTACCGAGGAGATAACGGTTAATGTCAGCAACACCGATTATTCAACTCAGCGAAACTGTTTTCGTGGCGGGGCAAATTCAGCCTGGGCACATGACAGATCTTGTCGCGCAAGGGTTTAAGCACGTCATCTGCAATCGGCCTGACCACGAGGTTCCCGGACAAGCAACGATGACTGAGATGGCTGAGGCGGCACAGGCTGCCGAGCTAAGCTTTACACCCTATCCCATAGACGCATCTAATTTCCCCGGGGAAGACCTTGCGACGTTGACAGCACTGTTTGATAGCGGCGAGCGCGTGTTAGCTTACTGCCGCACAGGCACGCGTTGCGCCAACCTGTGGGTCGCATCGAGGAAGGTTATTGACCGACCGGAGGCTATTGAAGTGGCCAGAGGGATTGGCTTTGATCTTTCCCTCGCCTTGGTTTGGCAGGGGTAGGGGTAGGGTGTTTAGTAGGCTAGTGCTAATCGACTGCCTGCATCACGTTAAGTAAGTCGTTAAGCGCAAGAGCCTGGCTGCCAGTCATTGATGAAAGGATTGCGCTCGCCGTGGGCTGGCTATTCGTTGGGGCTATGTGCTCGCAATGATAGGCTTCTGCAATGATCGCGTAGTCGATTGCGAGCTCCTGTTTTAGGACACTCAGGGTGTAGACCCTCACCAGTACTTGATGCTCTGGATTTAACGTAGAGCCTCCCATAGCAGCAAATCGCTTGCCCGCGGTAACCTGACAGTCGGTTGTGTGGTTTTTAACGACATTCCAGCCAGCGTGGCGAAGTGTGGCGCCAATACTGTCGCCAGCGCGAATTTGTGTGTCTTGCTCGCTGACCGCCGGATGAGTGGGTAGCTCGAAGCGAGTCAACGCTAGCGTCCGCGTGATACGTTGCCCACCGGAAAGGGAATAAAGACTTGCAAGACGCGTCCTTGTGTCCTGTTCGAGTAGTTCGACACCATAGTGCCCAAAGCGCTCGCGTATTTTGTCGCTATTCAACGTTGATGTTCCTTGGCGCCAGCAACCAGCGAAAAGCACCTAACATAATGACAGGGAGCCAGTTTGTGTGGCTAACTTCACCACCCATGAAACCCGTCCGTGCATCAGTATGTTGCTGGGATAAAAAAAACGTAGTCTACACCATTCATACGGTTACCTGCCTCGTATCACAGGAGATTCTTATGTCATTTCGCCGCCTATTTGTTTCTATCTTGGTTGCTTTTTTCCTACCGGTAACGCCAAGCATTGCCGATGAGCTGGATGCGAGAATTGACATGCTTTACGAGGAGGAGCTGGCAGACCTGTTCCTCTGGCTGCACCAAAACCCAGAGCTGTCTCATATGGAACATAAAACCTCAGACCGTCTGGCTTCTGAGTTAGAAGGCCTCGGCTACGACGTGCACAGGGGCATTGGTGGCACCGGCATAGTGGCTCTACTCGAAAATGGTGACGGGCCCTTGGTCATGTTTAGAGCTGACATGGACGGCCTTCCTGTGGAAGAAAAGTCAGGTCTTCCCTATGCCTCAACTGCCAAGCAGATTGATTGGGATGGTAACGAGGTCTCTGTCATGCACGCCTGCGGCCACGATGTGCATGTGACCAGCCTAGTTGGTACTGCAAAAATTATGGTGGAGCGCAGAGATCAGTGGCAGGGCACGCTAATGCTGATCGGTCAGCCGGCAGAGGAGCGGGTCGGCGGTGCTCGGTTGATGCGCGAAGATAATATCTGGGACCGTTTTGGACAGCCTGATTATGCGATGGCTCTGCATGTCACTTCATCGGTGCCTACAGGTATGCTGATTGCTGATCCAGCCCCCTACAGTGGCGCAGATACGGTCGATATTTTGATTAAAGGTGTTGGCGCCCACGGTGCTAGTCCTCATTCAGGGGTTGATCCCGTATTACTGGGTTCTCAGATTGTTGTGGCTTTGCAAAGCGTGGTTAGTCGGAGCTTGCCACCGCGCAGACCCGGTGTGATCACAGTGGGTTCTTTCCATTCTGGCACAAAGCACAACATCATCTCAGATGCCGCTAAACTTCAAATTACTGTGCGCAGTGAGTCGGTGGCAGACCGAGCCCTGCTGCTTGAAGGCATCAAGCGTGTTGCTGAAAACGCGGGACGTATGATGGGGTTGTCCGGGGACATGCTGCCTGAGGTTGTTGTTTACGAGAACGAAGGTGTGCCACCGACGCTCAACGATATCGCCATGCTTGAACGTGTGAGGGGCGTATGGACTGATAGTTTGGGCGAGGGCATATTTTATAATCAACAGCGACTTGCGATGGGAGCTGAGGACTTTCCCTTCTTTACAGTCGACCCTTACATTCCCTCGGTTTACTTCGCCGTGGGAGGCACTGACCAAGCCGACTTTGATCGGGCTGCAGCGGGTGGACCACCCGTCGCATCACACCATTCGCCGCTCTTCAAAATTGTACCTGAGCCCTCTGTTGAACTGGGCGTAAAGGCATCGGTGACGGGGCTGATCGATCTTCTTCAGAACCTTTAATTGGAGTCGCCAGCTGTGAAACAGTGGCCCTTATGGGATCGTGCTGTTCGAACGATCCACTGGTACCTGCCTGTGGCCATTACCTTTATGTGGTGGAGCGGGGAAGAAGGGCTCTATGAGTGGCACAGTTGGGTCGGTTACAGTCTCATCGTAGCCGTTACGACGCGTGTGCTTTGGGGGTTCGTGGGCAGCCCTAACGCACGCTTTTCCTCTTTCGTTGCTCCCCCGACAGCAGTACTTGCGTATGTCGGAGGGCGCCCTTTTACAGGGGAAGGGCATAATCCACTGGGTGGCTGGGCTACTGTGGCTTTGCTGCTCGCGATTTTGCTGCAGGGCGTTTCAGGGTTGTTTTCCAGCGATGATGTCATGTTTGAAGGTCCACTGATGTATTGGGGCGGGGAGTGGTCGGGGCTCTTCGCTGAGTGGCATGAAGTTAATTGGTTGCTTTTACAGGTGCTGGTAGTGATGCATCTTTTAGCGTTGACCTACCACCAGTTTTACCGAAAAGAATCCTTACTGGGGGCCATGTGGTGGGGTAAAACTGCCAACCGCTTTAGCCTTTCGAAGCCAAAAACGACAAGCTTGGCGCTGGCGATCGCTCTGGTCACCGCAGTTTTGCTGTTTTTATTGATTACACTAGCGCCACAGGCTCCTAGCTACTACTAAATGAGAGGTTGAGTCACTATGGACAGGAAGACCCTTGAAGCTCATTGGATGCCGTACACCGGTAACCGCCAGTTTAAAGATGACCCGCGCATTATCACGTCTGCTGAGGGGGTTTGGTATACCGATGACAAGGGCCGCAAGGTACTAGACGGGCACTCCGGGCTTTGGACTTCGGGTTTGGGCCATGGTCGCAAGGAAATCAGCGCCGCTGTGGCTCAGCAGATCAATACCCTTGATTTTGCGCCATCGTTTCAATTTGGGCACCCTCCAGCGTTTGAACTCGCTGATCGCATTAAGGACTTAATGCCCGAGGACCTCGATTATGTTTTCTTTACCAATTCAGGGTCTGAATCTGCTGATACTTCGTTGAAGATGGCTCGCGCTTACTGGCGCCTTATGGGCCAGCCCACCAAGACACGATTTATCGGTCGTATGAAGGGTTACCACGGCGTTAATTTTGGTGGTATTTCCGTCGGCGGTATCGCGGCTAATCGAAAATTTTTTGGTCAAGGTGTCGAGGCAGATCACTTGCGGCACACTATGCTGCCTCAGAACCGATTTACTCGAGGCATGCCTCAAGACGGAGCGGAGCTAGCGGATGAACTCAACGAGATGATTGCCTTGCATGACGCCTCGACCATAGCTGCAGTTATTGTGGAGCCTATGGCAGGGTCTGCGGGCGTCATACCGCCACCCGTCGGTTATTTGCAGAAGCTGCGTGATATCTGTGATGCCAACGATATTTTATTGATCTTTGACGAGGTGATCACAGGTTTTGGTCGTTGCGGTGCACTCACCGGAGCAGACGCTTTTGGCGTTGTGCCGGACATTCTCAACGTCGCAAAACAGATCACTAACGGTGCGATTCCTATGGGCGCGGTTATTGCCCGTGCTGGGATATACGACACATTTATGGCTCATGGTGGGCCCGATTATGCCTTGGAGTTTGCCCATGGTTATACCTACTCTGCACACCCTGTGGCTTGCGCTGCTGGACTAGCAGCGTTAGATGTATTAACCCGCGAGGAGTTGCCTCAGCGCGTGGCTAAAGAGGCGCCATTTTTTGAGGCGTTGCTTCATGATGCTCTAGCCGATAAGCCCCACGTGGCTGATGTCCGTAACTATGGATTTGCGGGTGCCATCACCCTTGACCCCTATCCCGGGGAGCCTATGCGAAGGCCTTTCGAAGTCGCGATGAAAATGTGGGAAAAAGGATTCCTCGTGCGTTATGGAGGCGACACGATTCAGTTGGCGCCAATGTTCGTCATGGAGCATCGTGAGATGGAGTCGTTAGTGGGTGCGCTGGCTGATTCATTGAAAGAATTAGCGCAGTAATTTTTTAAAGTGTAACAGGAGCGTTTGAGTTGAAGATTGGTATTGTTGTGGGTAGTCATCGTCGTGACTCTCAAAGCCGGAAAGTCGCACTTTATTTAGAGCAACAGCTTCAGTCATTGAACGCTGAAACGTGGTTGCATGACCTCGCCCATGACCCTCTACCCTTGTGGGATGAAAATCTGGGTAGTGGTGAGGTTCCCTGGGCTTTTCTGCCAGGCTTGGTGGAGCAACTACAAAGCTCTGATGGCTTTGTCATTGTGAGTCCTGAATGGCACGGTATGGCCACTTCCGCGGTGAAGAATTTCTTTTTGTTGTGCAACGTCCAGTCTGGCCTCGCACACAAACCGGCACTAATAACCGCTGTTTCTGGTGGCGATGGGGGTGCCTATGTCGTGTCGGAGCTTCGCACTAGCAGCTATAAAAACAACCGTCTGTGTTACATCCCCGAGCAATTAGTCGTTCGCAACGTTGGTAAAGTGTTTAATGCCGACTCCGCAGAGAATGATCCGGAGGCTCATACCTACTTTGTCGACCGAGCAGGTTACAGTTTGAAGTTACTTCTGGCCTACAGTGAAGCCCTTGGCGCCCTTAGAGGCGGTGGAGTGGTCGACCTAGAGGGTTATCCAAACGGCATGTAACCGCATGTCCATTGTGCCCGGCGGCTCTATTGTCACAAGAGTTTATGGCACAGGCATCGCCATTAATCCGCTCGGAGGAGCATTCTATTGAAAAAGTTGCTGACGAGATTTTTGGGGGCGCTAGCTTGTGCCGTCGTTGGCTGGGTCGCGTGGTCATTTATTGCTGCTCCCATTGTTCCCGCCGTGTGGGAAGCCCCACCAAATCCGGAGCTCGTCGGCGTATTTGCATCAAATACACGGTTGGAAACTGTCGGCACAGTGTCTATGCCGGATCTCGGGCCCGAGGATATCGCCTGTTCAGGCGACGGTTGGTTCTACAGTGGTCTTGAAGACGGACGTATTGTTCGCTTTAACAAGGAGGGCAACAGCACGGTATTTGCGCAAACACAAGGACGCCCTTTGGGTATGACCTTTGATGCTCAGGGTGCGTTGATTGTTGCTGATGCCTATAAGGGGCTGTTGAAAATAGGCCGGGAGGGGCGAGTTGAAACGCTGGTCGATCAGTATTCGGGGCGACGCCTTCAGTTTGTTGATGATGTCGACATTGCCGCCGACGGCACAATTTATTTTTCTGACGCCTCAATGCGTTTCGAGTTTCACAATAATTTGCTCGATTTTTATGAAGGATCGATGACCGGGAGATTATTCGCGTACTCGTCTCAGACTGAAGCCGTGGAACTTTTGCTCGATGGACTCTTCTTTGCGAACGGAGTCGCACTAGGCCCTGATGATGCCTATGTGTTGATTAACGAGACAGGGTTGGGACGGGTTCAACGCTTTTGGTTGAAAGGGCCTCAAGCTGGCAGCAGTGATATTTTCGTTGAGCATCTTCCGGGGACACCCGATAACATTAACTACGACGGTGATAAGACTTTCTGGATTGCTATGCCCTCGCTGCGCGCTGGGGTCGATGCGGTTGCACACTGGCCGCTATTACGACGTTTGGTGTCCGTGTTGCCAAGGGCCTTACAGGAGGCCGCGGCGACTCCAGTGAGTTTTGTCTTGGGTGTTGATCTTAATGGGTCAGTGGTGGCCAACCTGCAAGATACTGCACTGGGTTACAATTACATCACTAGCGCAACGCCTTGCGGTGACGACCTGTGGTTGGGCAGCCTTCATATGACCGCTGCAGGTTATCTGCCCCGACCTAAAACGATCGATTAAAATCTTTAGCCAAGCTCATAGGAACTACTCATGCCCGCACCTTTGTTGTCTCGACGCGATCTGGAATTTTATCTTTACGAAATGTTCGATGTGGAGTCCCTGCAAGACCGCGAGCGGTATCAAGATCACAATCGGGAGTCCTTTGACGCTGCATTGGATATTTCTGAAAAAATTGCCGAAGATTATTTCCTGCCGATTCGAAAAACCGTCGATCTGAATCAACCCGACTGGGATGGTGAAAAGGTCATCATGATCCCTGAAATCAAAGCGGCTTACGATGCCGTTGCCGAGGCTGGACTGATTTGTCCGGATCAGAGTTACGAAATGGGCGGTATGCAACTGCCCCTGGTCGTGACGGCCTGTGCTATGGGGTACGTAACCGCAGCGGCAAGTACCACCAACGGTTTCCATGCCCTTACTGCGGCGAATGCCAACCTCCTCGAGACCCACGCATCTCAGGAACAGATTGATACCTGGGTGCCTAGACTGCGAACGGGGGAGTTTGCGGGCACCATGGCCCTGTCAGAGCCTCAGGCAGGTTCTAGCCTTGCCGATATGCGCACCAAGGCGGTGGCCCAGGACGATGGCACCTACCGAATATTTGGTAATAAAATTTGGATTTCAGGCGGGGACCACGAGCTTTCCAGCAATATTGTGCATGCCGTGTTGGCTCGAATTGAAGGGGCACCGCCGGGGGTAAAGGGTATTTCCATGTTTATTTGCCCCAAGTTTCTTCT
>JAQWYY010000094.1 GCA_029253705.1 Luminiphilus sp.
GCTTGGAAGGCGTACATGGAACAAACATACCAGCGAGGAGTAGTTGATGCCTGAACTCGCTGCAATCGAAAGTTTCCTCTATCGCGAGGCCAGCTATTTAGATTGTCCTGACCTTGATAGCTGGATCGAGCTTTACACCGAGGATGCCTACTATTGGATTCCAGCAACCGAGGATCAAACAGACCCTATTAACCACGTCTCTCATGTTTATGATGATCGCGTCATGATGGAAATTCGACGGCGCAACTTTGTTCACCCTCGTGCCGCTTCCAAAGATAGCCAAACGAGATGTTCACATATCATCGGAAACGTTTGTATTAAGGAACAATCCCCTGAAGGCGGCCTTATCGTCGAGTCTACCCAACATGTCGTGGTGTGGTACCAGGATGCGCAGCGAATTTATGCTTTTACGGCCCAGCATGAACTCAGAACTGAAAATGGTGGCTTCAAAATAAAAAGCAAGCGCGTCAATTTGATCAATCCAGATGCCGCCCAAAGATCTCTGGTTATTTATTTGTAAAAAAGCCCAGTCAGAACAACGAGAGCTTGGTAAGCCAGCCTAGATATTTTAAACTTAAAATATATTGCATTCACTTCGGAGTTTACGATGACAGCTAAAACTAATTGGACCCAACTCAACTGGGAAGATCCATTTGAGTTGGACAGCCAGTTAAATGATGAGCAACGCATGGTCCGTGACAGCGCGAGGCAATATGCCCAAGAAAAGTTGTTACCTCGGGTCAAGAACGCCTTTAGGAATGAAAGCACAGACCCTAATATTTTTAGAGAAATGGGCGAGATGGGGCTTCTAGGCTCCACAATCGACGGCTACGGCTGCCCAGGAGTCGATTATGTTTGCTACGGGCTCGTCGCGCGTGAAGTAGAGCGCGTCGATTCTGGCTACCGTTCGATGCTTAGCGTTCAATCATCCCTGGTGATGTACCCTATTTATGCCTACGGCGATGACGCTCAGCGGGAAAAGTATTTACCCAAACTGGCCACTGGCGAGTGGATTGGCTGCTTCGGTCTTACCGAACCCGATCACGGCTCCGATCCAGGCGGCATGACTACTCGCGCACGCAGTGTCGATGGTGGCTATCGTGTTTCGGGGGCAAAAATGTGGATATCCAACTCCCCTATTGCTGACGTTTTTGTGGTCTGGGCAAAAACCGATGACGGCGTGATTCGCGGTTTCATTCTTGAAAAAGGCATGGACGGGTTGAGCGCGCCGAAAATAGAAGGGAAACTCGCTCTGCGCGCATCTGTTACCGGTGAAATTGTGATGGACGAGGTGTTTGTTCCTGAGGAAAACCTGTTGCCCAATGTTCGGGGACTCAAAGGCCCCTTTGGATGCCTCAACAACGCCCGCTACGGGATTGCTTGGGGAACTTTAGGTGCTGCAGAGACCTGCTGGCATACCGCAAGACAATACACCTTAGATCGGCAGCAGTTTGGCCGCCCACTTGCCGCGAACCAACTAATACAGCTAAAGCTTGCCGACATGCAAACCGACATTTCCCTCGCTATGCAGGGATGTTTACGCGCCGGTCAAATGCTGAGTGCTGGCACGATATCCCCAGATCTCATAAGCTTGATCAAGCGAAACTCTTGTGGGAAGGCCCTGGAAATCGCGCGTAAAGCGCGGGATATGCTGGGGGGCAATGGCATATCTGACGAGTATCCGGTAATGCGCCACATGATGAATCTAGAGGTCGTTAATACCTACGAAGGTACTCACGATATACATGCACTGATTCTAGGGCGCAGCCAAACCGATATTCCTGCATTTTAGGTACGGGAATCAGAGCTTCCGTTTGATTGCCTCGAAGTTAACGCTTTGTTGGTGTTCCGGTAAAGGTCTGCAATTGCGCCCTCCAGAGCCATACATAGAGGGTCGCCGTCTGGAAG
Organism: Luminiphilus sp.; assembly: GCA_029253705.1. GTDB lineage: Bacteria > Pseudomonadota > Gammaproteobacteria > Pseudomonadales > Halieaceae > Luminiphilus. The sequence continues at coordinate 1,909 of JAQWYY010000094.1, forward strand.
ATGCTCTATGGCGCGTCTCTGAGTTTGAAGCGGCGACTCGCCGAGAGCTCGCACTAGCCCGCGCCGCTCTAGACGCTTACAAATCGATTGGAAGCGCTTCTCCTCGGGGAGTAACGGGTCAAATTGGCGCACTCGATTCAACCAGAGCATGAGTGGCAGGAGAACCGCCCCCCAGCTACCTAGCAAGAGCAAAATGAACCAAGACGCCTTGATTTCGCCAAACCAGTCTTTCAATACTTCAATTTGACGAGGACTATCAAAGCCCACAACGAAACTCTGCCAACTAAAAGCTAGGGCATCGTAACGTAGGCGAATCCAATTCACTGCACTTATACCTCGAAAGCGGTAAGCCGATATTAGCGAGTCGGACAAAAACCCCGGCTGTCCATCCAAAGCAGCCTCGATACCAAGTTCGATTCTACTGGGCGCAACCGCAGCAGTGGGATCGACGCGAACCCAGCCGTCACCCAGAAACCAAACCTCTGCCCAAGCGTGTGCATCAAACTGTCTAACCACGACGGTATTATTTAAAGGATTAACCTCGCCCCCCTGGTAGCCCGCAACAATTCTTGCCGGAATCTCCGCCATCCTGAGCATTGCAACAAAGCTATAGGCATAGTGCTCACAAAAGCCACGACGAGACTCGAAAACAAACTTATCAACAAAATCTGGAGTCAGAATTTCTGGTGGTTCTAAGGTGTAATAAAACGGCTGCTCTCTAAAGTAGTTTAGCAGTGCCACTACTAAACTTTTGTCATCACTATACTGATCACGCAAACTCTTAATCCAAGTTTCAGTTAGTGGATTCAACCCCTGCGGAAATGCCGTTTCCACGCGCCTTCGCCAAAGGCTCAGATTTGGCTGCAGTAGCGCTTTCGGCCATGACATAACGTCGTAACCAAACTGAAATTCAATCGGATTAATAACTCCCAATCGATAATCGTTAGCTTCATATACACCCGCCGTCGGTGACTCCGCATATGCTATTCCGTAAAGCCAGCGCTGCTGTGTTGGCTCTAGTACAACGCGGTATTGAAGTGGCTCACCTAAGGCCTCAGGCTGAATTGGCCGTCGCTCTACCGAGGGTAATTTATGCCTAGGAAGCGTCCGCCAAGCTCCTCCCTCAAATTCACTTAACACCAAACCCCGCCAATACAAAACAGGGTTAGCAGGAATATCACCATCAAATCCGACCCGAAAAGCCACATCTGCCGAACGCCCCAGCCTGGTCACTGCGCCAGGCCGCAAAAAATCGCTCATTCCAGTTTGACCTTGCCCCGACTTTGACGGCACGCTCCATATTGGTCCAATCCGGGGAAATAAGAAGAACAGTACAACCATCATGGGCACTGCCAAGGTCAACATCTTTAGCGCTAATAAAGGGTCATTTTTTGAAACCGCCAAGGCAGGCGTTTGATTCAGCGAGACCAATGTCGTTACCAACAGCCCAGTACATAACATCGAATAAAGAGTAGCAGGTAAGGTTTGATTAAAGATGAAGTGCGTTACGCAGATAAAAAACCCTAAAAAAACTAATAGGTAACCGTCTCTGTCACGAATAGCTTCAAGAATCTTTAGCGCCGCCGCAACTAGCAATAAAGCCACCATAGGCTCTAGCCCTATGAAGGTGCCATAGCTGATGAATAGCAACGCTGCCCCCGAGATGCCAAGTAGTAAGCGCAACCAAGCTCGGGGCATTTCCGCGCGCTGACGAAACATCTGTAACCGCCACAATGCCGTCCCTACATAAATAATAACCACCCAAACAGGGATTCGCTCCAGATGCGGCAACATGACAGCAACCTGGCAAATAATCAGCCATAGAAGTGAACGCCGCGGCAACTGCTCACCCGAGATCACGTCTGCCCTCCAGGACCAAAACCATAGAGTGCCAATGCACGAAGTGCTAAGTCCCGTTGTCGATCGCCTGCTGCAACGGGCAACTCCTGATTGGGCAGGCGAAGACCAAAATTTTCACCACGCAAATAATGTTGTAGTGCCAAATAGCAAAGCCAAGAAAGTTTTTGCTCTACGGATCCATGGCTGAAATTATGCCAATCTAACCAATGCTCACTATGTCTGGGCAGTGAGTGCAGTTTGCTTTGCAGTTTCCCCCCTCGAGCATGGCTGCGCCAATCGATCAATCGGGGCGCGTCGCCGATACGGTAATCTCTAAAACCCAGTAGATCATCAAGGCCCTCTTGATTGCCAAAGCCATCTCTGACGCTCTCATTGTCACGAGTTTCACCAAGCTCAACGGAAATAGGTTGTGGCCAGACTAACGCCTGAAGGTCAAAATTGGCGAAGCTCCAACATCGAAGAAGCCCTAGCGGGTACCTAGACTCAATTCGCAACTTGGGCGGCGCGAACCACCCGCGCCTACTAACTCGGTGATAAAGAGATACTTCAATTTCTCCACCTGCAGGAACATCAACCAAGACCTCATTATCCGGCCAAATCAGCTTCACCGAGTGATGCCCTCGACGCTGACTTTTACAACTGAGTCGAAATACAAACTCAGCTTGCTGCCCAGGAAACACAGACTCAGCACGAGCTCCCGTAATCACAAGGTTAAGTAAATTTGCATGAGTAAAGTGAACCGCCACAATGAACAGCATCGCCAACCAAAAAGTTAAGCCATAGGCGAGGTTGTTTTGATAATTAATTGCTGTCAGCAGCATGAGCAGCAGCGTGAAGCCAAACAGAAAGCCCTGCCGCGATGGGAAAATAAAAAGCCTACGCTGCTGTAGCGTTATTGTTCGCGCCGCGGGCAGCCGGCGATCCAGCCAACGGCGATAACGTTGAAGCAGGAGGTTTTTTTGACTAGCTGGGAATAACATCGACTTGGCTACGCAAAAGCGCAACCAACGCCTCCCCGTCTCCCGCGTATTCGGCACTGGGAATCAGCCGGTGCGCGACAACGGGGGCAAGCACCGCTTGAACATCATCGGGCACCACATAATTGCGACCTGACATCTGCGCCCAGGTTTTGGCCGCGCCAACTAGGGCAAGTGCACCGCGGGGCGATAAACCTACTGCAAATTCAGACGCCTCTCTGGTAAAGCCTATCAAACGCTGTATGTAGCCTAAGAGGCTATCGGACAACGTTGTTTCATTTATCAAACCCCTCATATTAAGCAGTTGTGCGGGTGTAATGCACTGATTGACCACAGATTTAATCGGCAAACCACCTCGCTGTAGCAATCGCCGTTCCGCCTCTGGATTGGGATAACCCAAAGAAAGCCGCATAAGAAATCGATCGAGCTGAGATTCGGGGAGCAAGTAAGTTCCCGACTGATTGACCGGATTTTGAGTCGCAACTACAAAAAACGGATCGGGTAAGATTCTCGACTCGCCATCGATACTTACCTGTCGTTCAGACATCGCCTCTAGCAAAGCACTCTGAGTACGGGGTGTTGCGCGATTTATTTCGTCGGCCAAGAGCAGTTGATTAAATATAGGGCCAGGACGAAATTGAAATGCCTCTGTATCACGACTGAAAATTGATACACCTAAGATATCTGAGGGCAAAAGATCAGAGGTGAACTGCACTCTCGCATAACTAAGTCCCAGCACATCTGCCAGCGCGTGGGCCAAAGTGGTCTTGCCCATGCCGGGCAAGTCTTCGAGCAATAGATGCCCTGAAGCGAGTAAGCAGCACAACGCCTGCCGCACTGTTTGCTCTTTACCCAACAATACCTCACCAATTTTGGCAACAGCATGATTGATAAGCGCCGGAAGATCAGATGTTGACACGGGTTTAAACCTACAGGCCTAGAGCGTCAAAACCGCGCTGGCAGTCGGTCTGCAGGTCATCGATATGTTCGAGTCCAACAGCAATCCGAATAAGGCCAGGGGTAATGCCTGCCGCGCTGCGTTGCGCTGCCGACAGACGTCCGTGGGTCGTGGTAGCAGGATGCACAATAGTTGTCTTGACGTCTCCCAAGTTCGCGGTAAGCGACATCAGGCGTGTTGCATCAATGAAACGCCAAGCCGCGTCCTGCCCACCCGGCAACTCGAATGACAGCACACCGCCAAATCCGGTTTGCTGACGACTTGCCAGTTGATGCCCCGGATGATCTGAAAGGCCGGCATAGTGCACACGAGAAACATTTGGATGCTGCTGCAGCCAATGGGCAAGCACGCTGGCATTCTCGCAGTGCGCACGCATACGAAGGCTGAGAGTCTCAAGGCCCTTCAAAAAGACCCAGGCATTAAATGGGCTCATAGAAGGACCACAGGTGCGAATGCAATTAGTGACCTCTGTCATGTCTGCGGCCGATCCGACAGCCGCACCACCTAACATGCGCCCCTGACCGTCTAGGTACTTAGTCGCAGAATGGATAACTATATCTGCACCATGCTCCAAAGGTTTTTGGAGTGCCGGCGTGCAAAAACAATTATCAACAACCAGACGAGCCTCAAACGCTTTTGCTAACTCAGCCAAAGCTGCAATGTCTGCAACTTCGCAAATAGGGTTAGAGGGGGTTTCACAGTAAAACAATTTAGTTTTTTCATTTGCTGCTGCGCGCCACGCAGAAATGTCACCCAGAGGAACAAAGGATACGGATATACCCATACGTGGAAGGTATTTATCGAACAGTCCCACCGTGCTGCCAAAGACATCTCGTGAGCAAACCACATGATCACCACTGCTTAAAAATGCCATGCAGGTTGCCAAAATCGCAGACATACCTGATGCCGTGCCCACCGCAGATTCAGCATTTTCTAGGGCCGCCAAGCGCTCCTCAAAAACCCGTACGGTTGGGTTGGTGTACCGCGAGTAAACGTTACCGCCAGTCTCACCACTGAAGCGAGAAGCGGCGTCTGCCGCGCTATCAAACACATAGCTAGAGGTCGTGAATATAGGCTCGCCGTGTTCACCCTCTCCACTACGCGCAATGCCAGCTCGAATACCCAGCGTTTGTTCATGAGTATCATTTAACCAGTCAGGCAAAGACCCTTCATCACCGGGTTTCATAGTAATTCCAATGTGTTCGCCGTAATGGGTACAGGGTTTAGGCTAAATGTCATTATGCAGGCCCACGACTGCGCCATCCTGAGAGGCCGCGAGTCGTATTTCAGAGCCTTCAGAGCGCGCGGCCTCAATCGTGTTGAGGTATTGCTCGTCAATTTTGCCAGCCTTATAGCAGCCGTCAAACACTGAACACTCAAAATCTTCAATAGCTTCATTACCCTCTTGAGAACAGGCCAGTAAATCCTCTAAATTTTGATAAACCAACCAATCTGCCCCAATAAGTTCGGCAATTTCTTCCTCTGTTCGATTGTGAGCAATGAGCTCGTTAGCCGCAGGCATGTCAATGCCATAAACATTTGGGAATCGGATGGCAGGCGCGGCTGAGGCGAAATAAACATTTTTTGCCCCTGCATCACGAGCCATTTGGATAATCTGGCTACATGTTGTGCCGCGGACGATGGAATCGTCCACCAACATGACATTTTTACCATCAAACTCCAGTGGCACTGGATTCAATTTCTGTCGCACAGACTTTCTTCGCTGGCTTTGACCCGGCATGATGAATGTCCGGCCGATATAGCGATTTTTCATGAACCCTTCACGAAACTTTACTCCCAGCTCATGAGCAAGGGACTGCCCAGCAACTCGGCTCGTATCAGGTATCGGAATCACCACATCAATATCGTGGTTGGGGCGTAGCTTCAGTACTTTTCGCGCCAATCGCTCACCTTGACGCATGCGTGTCTTGTACACTGAAACGCCGTCAATGAGTGAGTCAGGACGTGCAAAATAGACGTGTTCAAAAATGCAGGGCATCAATTTAGCCTGCTCTGAACACTGCCTGCGGATAAGCGTCCCTGATGCAGAAATGAAGATGCCCTCACCGGGCGCAACATCACTTAAAAGGCGGAACCCCAACACATCGAGTGCCACACTTTCAGAGGCGACCATATACTCAGGCTCCCTACCCTCATGCTCTCGAATGCCAATAACTAATGGTCGGATTCCAAATGGGTCTCGGAAAGCAACAATGCCAAGGTTTGCAATCATTGCCACCGCGGCGTAGCCGCCCTCACAACGTTCATGCATCGCTGAAATTGCGGCAAATATATCGTCAGCATCGGGAAATAATTTGCCTAATCTTTGTATTTCGTGCGCAAAGACATTGAGGAGCACCTCAGAGTCAGAATCAGTGTTTAGGTGCCGACAGTCACTTTCAAAAATTTCTGCGCTCAATTGAGCAGCATTGGTGAGGTTGCCATTGTGAGCAAGTGCTATCCCATGCGGAGAGTTCACGTAAAAAGGCTGAGCCAGAGCCGTTCCAGAACTACCTTGTGTCGGATAGCGAACGTGACCAATCCCGAATGATCCCAATAAGCGAGACATGTGTTGGGTACGGAAAACGTCCTTGACGAGTCCCTCACCCTTGCGCTGCAAAAACTTGCCTCGATAACAGGTCATTATACCTGCGGCGTCTTGACCGCGGTGTTGCAGCATCGTTAGGGCATCATAGATTTCCGTCGCTACGTCGTTACCGCCGACGATACCTACCAATCCACACATGGATATATCTCCGAGTCAGATCATTTCAGCAGACTCAAGGGTTTCCTCGACCTGCTCAACGGGTTCAGTTTCTAAAATTTCAGCTGTATGGCCACCCAGTTCGGTTGATATCTCATCGATAGTGGGCATAAGTGAAGAACGATCAATCAAGTCTTGCTCAGAATCAGGGACTACTGAGCGCAGTAAAAAAGTTGCCACGATAACAAATACCACCCCCCTCAATAGGCCAAACAAGCCCCCTAAAATACGGTTGCCTAAATTAAAGCCCGGCTGGCGCATCTGCCGCGCCATCAAGCGACCGAGCACGCTAAAAATCGCCAAGACACCGACGAAGATTAGTGCCCATCCCATGAGATAGCGTAATGTTTCACTGTCGACCACTGAGGTGAGCGAGTTGGCAAGGGATTGCGCGAGCAGATTAGCGCCAATAAAAGCACCCAACCAGCCCGATAAAGAAAGCATTTCACGACCGAAACCTCGATAGAGGCCTACTAACAGCGAACCCCCTAGTATCACTACGATGAACCAGTCAAAGCCGTTAAAACCCGAGGTGGCGCCGGTTAACTGTTGTTCGATTTCATTCATAGCGGTTGTTGATACCGAACCACCATGGATTTCACCTTCAGCACACGGTCCACTTCAGCTTTTATTGAGTCAAAACTCTTTTTGTCAAACTTAGGGCCAATCTGAATACGCCACTGGGCAGATGTACCTTTCACCACCGGAGCATGGAAAGCTGGATAGCCCTTATCGACTAGTTGTTCAACGAGGGTTTGAGCCCGAGACTCGGAGCTAACTGTCGCGACCTGCAAAACCCAGGCTTGCGGATACCCAGACTCATCAAGGATCGGGACGACTGGCGCTTGTTCCCGCAGTTCAACCTGCTGAACCGAATCTACGGCGTTTAAGTCGGAAAAATTGCGGTAGGACTCCCCGTCCGCTAGCCGAGTCATCTCATCCGCTCGCAATTGAGACTCGCGATCAATCTCTGGGGGCTTCACACGCTCACGAATCATAGCCTCCGCCGACTGCGGCTTAGCTATCGGCGAGGTGTCAATGTCGGGGCGTTCGGGTGTGGGCTGCAACTCAATGGGCTGCTGATCAACAGGCTCAACGAAAACAATGGGCCAAAAAACCACACACAGGGCGATTAGGACCAGAGCACCAACCAAACGTTGACGAACAATGGGGTTCATTCAGTCAAAGGTCTCCTGACCCATTATGGGCCTGCTTTAGGCAGGCAAGCTGCGCACCAACGGTCACAAAAGATCCGAATACAAGAATGCGATCTCCGAGTTTTGAGGCGTCCTTGATGCCCTTAAACGCACTCTCCGCCGTAGGATAACACTGGACAGTTGGCTTCGGTGAGATCGTTTTAATAAGCCGAGCTAAATCCGAGGGTGCAGCAGCCCTTTGAACTTCCGCATGGGTGGGCAAATGCCAGCTCGAAACCCCATCCGCTACTAATTCGATCATCGCACGCAGAGGTTTATCAGCCATGGCTCCAAAAATTACATGGGTCTCTGGGCCCTGATCTTGCTGGCTCAACGCCACCGCCAAGCGCCCAACTGATTCACGATTATGTGCCACGTCGAGCCACCAAACTCGACCTAGTGCCTGAATCTGCTGTTGACGCCCAGGAACGATGAGCCCCTGAAGGGCCTCATCAATGCAATCTTGGCTAGGGGTAAAATCTAATTTAGCAGCCGCAATAACAGCAGCCGCTAAATTGCTTGCTTGCAACGCCGGCACATCCGGCAGCATTCGTTGAGCGCCATCCGGTAAAGTCAGCATTCGACCAAAAAGCAGCCATTCGCGATTCACCGCCGCCACATCAGCGCCCAATGTTTCCAAATGAGGCAACAGGTTGGCGGGAGGATCATCATCTGCGACGACCGCCGGCCTGCCCGAACGCGCCACGCCTGCCTTTTCAATGGCAATTAGTTCTCGGGTATCACCCAGCCATTCTGTGTGATCGATGCCGATACTCGTAATAACACAAGCATCGGCATCGAGTAAATTTACTGCGTCCAACCGCCCTCCCAGTCCCACCTCCATTATCTGCATCCCAACGCCTTTCTTGTGAAATATGACGAGGGCCGCCAAGGTGGCAAACTCAAAGTAACTCAGTGATATGGACTGCCGGCGGTCTTCGATGACAGCAAATGCGGCCATAATTTCGGCATCACTTGCTGGAATACCATCGATGGTGATCCGCTCGTTAAAATTCACCAAATGTGGCGAGGTGTAGCAGCCCACCGACAAGCCTTGCCGACTTAGCAGCGCGGCCAATGCGCTAACACAGCTGCCTTTACCATTTGTGCCAGCCACCGTCACGGTTTGGCACTTCGCTGGCAGCAGCCCTAATCGATGTGCCACCGTTTTGACACGGGTTAACTCAAGATCGATTTTCTGCGGGTGCAGTGTTTCGAGATGAGTCAGCCAGGCATCCAGTGTTTCGGCGCCAGCCGGTGTCATACAATTTATTCGACAGGCTCGGGCTCAGGTATAGCCAAACGCTCCTGACTGCCCCCCTGACCCGCCATCTTAGAAAGAATACGACCTAAGGTGTCGCGCATTTCCGCGCGATGCACAATCATGTCAATAGCACCGTGCTCCAGAAGAAATTCGCTACGCTGAAAGCCTTTGGGCAATTTTTGTCGAATTGTTTGCTCAATGATATTGGGGCCGGCAAATCCGGCCCGGGCATCAGGCTCCGCCACATTTATGTCGCCAAGAAGCGCAAGTGATGCCGAAACACCACCATAGATGGGGTCGGTCATTACAGAAATAAACGGCAAACCGTTCGACTTCAGGCGCTCAAGTACTGCCGACGTTTTCGCCATTTGCATCAGGGAGATAAGCGCCTCTTGCATTCTAGCCCCACCCGATGCGGCAAAGCAGACCAGCGGCAACCCGTTCTCAAGGGCATGGGTTGCTGAGCGCGTAAACTTTTCACCCACGGCATATCCCATCGAACCACCGTGAAAATTGAACTCGAAGGCTACCGCAACTAACTCAAGGCCATTCAAACGCCCTAGCATTGCAATTAATGCATCACGCTCACCAGTGCTTTTTTGAGCCGCGGTCAGACGATCCCGATATTTGCGTTTATCTTTAAATCTTAGTCGGTCTATGGGCTCGATATCTGAAAACAACTCTTGACGGCCATCTCCGTCCAAGAAAATATCCAACCTTCTTCGGGCGCCCACACGCATGTGATGGTCGCACTTAGGGCAAACTTCCAGGTTGCGATCGAGGTCAGGCCAATAGAGGACCGCATCACACTTGATGCATTTCTTCCAGAGTCCTTCCGGCACGTTGACTCGCTTTTGCTCGGCTTCGTCCTTGCGGACGCCGGAAGGAAGAATTTTGTCAATCCAACTCATATCGGACTCCGATCATCTACATCTGATAGCCGTTATTATAACCCTAGGTTTACTAACCGTAGTGGGCAGAATTACATATTATCAATGCCTGTTCGGATTGACCCTAACAGTGCGACCGCCTTATCAACCCCGGCATCAAGCGAGCCGCCGGCGTCAAGCGTGACAGCCATCGTGTCGATAAGGGCACTGCCTACGACCACACCATCCGCCATGCTACCCACCGCAGTCGCCGATTCAGCGTCTTTGATACCGAAGCCTACACAAATCGGTAACGCTGTTTTAGAACGAATAAGGTCAAGGTGCATCCCGACATCTGAGCTGTCTAGGTGGCCCGCACCCGTTACGCCTTTGACCGCCACATAATAAATGAAACCGGAGGCATTAGACGTAATAGTCGCTATTCTTTCGGCGGGGGTTGTGGGTGAAATCAAAAATATGTTGTCGATCGCTACTTTTTGCAGCTCGACGTTGAGGGGCCCCACTTCTTCTGGAGGTAAATCTACTGTAATTAAACCATCCACGCCGGCAGTAGAACACGCAGAAGCAAAGTTTGCGTAGCCCATTCTCTCCACTGGATTGGCGTATCCCATTATGACGATAGGCGTAACCTGATCTTGCCGACGGAATTCTGCCACCATGCTCAGGACTTGCGTCAGAGAAACCTCATTCGCGAGAGCACGCTCGTGCCCGCGCTGTATCACGGGCCCTTCTGACATGGGGTCAGAAAATGGCACACCCAACTCAAGTACATTTGCGCCAGCGGCAACCAGGCTGTGTAGCATAGGTACGGTTGCCGCGACAGTAGGATCCCCTGCGACAATATAGGGTATAACCGCTTTGCGCCCCGATTTTCGAAGCGCTTCAAAACATGGAGTAAGTCTGCTCACTTTCCTTCCTACTTTAGGGGTTTAAACTTCAATACCTTCAATCGCAGCGACAGTCAGAATATCTTTATCTCCTCGCCCCGATAAGTTGACGATAATATGTTGATCTGGCGTCATCTCAGCCGCTAATTTTTCAGCATAGGCTAACGCATGGGCGGTTTCTAACGCGGGCATTATCCCCTCTGTTTTCGTCCAGTGATGAAATGCCGAAAGTGCTTCATCGTCATTAGCCGCAACATAATTGACGCGGCCAATGTCTTTCAACCAGCTATGCTCTGGGCCTACTCCAGGGTAATCAAGTCCTGCCGACACCGAGTGTGTTTCCATAATCTGGCCGTTTTTATCCTGCATCAGGTAAGTCCGGTTCCCATGCAAGACACCGGGCACTCCTGCCGACAGTGGCGCTGCATGCTGCCCAGTTTCAACACCGTGTCCACCCGCTTCGACGCCAAACATAGCGACTTTTTCATCTGCAAGAAACGGGTGAAATAGCCCAATCGCATTTGAGCCGCCGCCAACACAAGCCACCAGTGCATCGGGCAACTTACCTGTCATTGCAAGTGACTGCCTGCGCGCCTCGCGACCAATCACACTCTGGAAATCACGCACCAACATCGGATAAGGGTGCGGGCCCGCCACAGTACCGATGATGTAAAAGGTGTTATCGACGTAAGTGACCCAATCTCTGAGAGCCTCATTCATTGCGTCTTTGAGTGTTTTGGAGCCTGAAGTTACCGGTACCACCTCAGCGCCCAGTAATTTCATTCGATAAACGTTCAACGCCTGTCGTTTAATGTCCTCGGCGCCCATGAAAACATGGCACTCCAAGCCAAGGCGAGCAGCTACGGTTGCACTGGCAACACCATGCTGGCCCGCGCCAGTTTCGGCAATGATGCGCTTCTTACCCATATGCTTAGCTAAGAGCGCTTGACCGATGGTGTTGTTCACTTTGTGAGCACCCGTATGGTTCAAATCCTCGCGCTTTAAAAAAATGCGGGCCCCACCAATGGCATCAGACATGCGACTAGCCTCATACAGCGGAGACGGTCTGCCGACATAATGGGCAAGATCTGAATCAAATTCTTTTTGAAAATCCGGGTCGCAGGAAAGATCGCGGTAGACAACCTCCAAGTCGGACAGTGCAGACATCAAGGTTTCCGCAACAAACTTCCCACCATAAGGGCCGAAGCGCCCGTCGGGATCAGGAACCGAAGAGAACACATCTGGGCTAATCATTTCAGTCATAGAGCTTATGCCTCAGCCGCCTCGCGAGCGACATCAATAAATTGCTTAATTTTTTCTGGTTGCTTAATACCCGGCGACGACTCAACACCACTACTTACATCTACAGCGCTAGGACGCACCTTACGCACCGCCTCTGCAACATTAGCGGGATTGAGCCCTCCCGCCAAAATGATGGGCCTACTTCGGGTCGATGGAATCGTGTCCCAATCGAAACGATGACCGGTTCCTCCAAATTGTCCGTTCACTTCTGCATCAAGAAGAAACCCTCGGGCCTTGGGATATTTCTCCATTTCCAACTCAAGTCTGTCACAAACAGCACCCGAAAGTGCTCTGATATACGGGACCCGCCACTGTTCACAAAATTCAGGGGATTCATTCCCATGCCACTGGATAACATTGATCGGTAACGTGTTTAGCAAACTTTCAACTTCTTTGATCGTTGGATTAACCATCAACGCCGTTACGGTCATAAGGGGTGGTAAAACCGCGCAAATGTCAGCTGCTTTTTCCACTGATACCGCGCGCTTACTACCGGACCAAAACACCAAACCAATAGCGTTTGCCCCGGCATCTGCTGCAGCGCGGGCATCCGTTTCTCGGGTAATACCGCAAATTTTAACCTGAACCGACACTAAATAACCTTTGCGCCATATACAGGCCGGCAGTGTAGCAAACCTCGAGGGCCTTAACCGCCCCCCGAGAACATTGAGTTCAGTGCGTGATTTGAAGGCAAATTAAAGTCCTGAGGATAGGTAATTGACTGTAAATAAAGCCCCTCGGCGCTTGCCGTATCACCCCCAAGTGTCCTGTCTTTTCCTATGAGTAATTCTGCAATCCAGTCATGGGGCCTCTGACCTGAACCCACCAGTTGTAGCGAGCCGACCAAGTTACGAACCATATGATATAGAAACGCGTTAGCTTCAATATCCAAAAAAATTAAGTCGCCGGCACGCTTTACAGTAAGGCTTTGAATTTTCCTTACCGGGTGTGCGGCCTGGCACTGGGCAGCGCGAAACGCACTAAAGTCATGCTCGCCACACAAAACTTGACTAGCCTCATGCATCGCCTCGGCGTCTAGTGGTTTTCGACAATGACTCACTAGGCCGCAATGATGCGGCGACTGGATAGCAGTATTACTAATCACGTACCGGTAGTGTCGAGAGACCGCGCTGAATCGAGCATGGAATTCTACCGGCACTGTTTTTGCCCAAAGCACTCTGACTGTCGCAGGAAGATGACGATTGGCGCCCATAACCCAGGCTTTTTGAGAACGACCGACGGGATCATCAAAGTGCACAACCTGAGCAACCCCGTGGACTCCGGTGTCCGTGCGCCCCGCGCAATGGGTGCTCACAGAGGTTGCCGCGATCTTGCTCAGCGCTTGCTCTAGCGTTTCTTGGACCGTTGCGACCGGCAAGTGCGGCTGCGCTTGCCAGCCACAAAAGCCGCCGCCGTGATAGCTAATGCCAAGTGCGACGCGTGCACCTTGGGGCCAGCTATCTGCGCTAAATGAGGGAAACGGTTCAGTCAATATTGATGAGCAGCTCACGAGCCTCTGCCTGCTGGCGTAAATCACCAGAAGCAATCACCTCTTGCAATACGGGGCGAGCGCCATCCTCGTCTCCCATGTCAATATAGGCTCTCGCAAGATCCAACTGGGTATCGACAGGATCAACTTCAGCAGCATAGACCAGCCCTTCTGGCTCGCTATCAGCCTCTGTCATTGGTGAGGACAAATTTGAACCGAGCACATCGGCAAGTTCAGGGGGCAGTTCAGTCCCCTCTCCGGCGAACGGGTCTTCAGATAGGTAGTTTTGTTTGACGGTCGCCTGTTGTGCCTGAGTAGCCTCTAAAGTACTTTTTGCCGCCGATTTTCCCTCCATCCCGTCAAGATAATTCACCGCCTCTGGCTCAGAGTACGGCATTATTTCCTCTAAGACCTCATCCTCAAGGTCCAAGGTCAATGGCGCAGCGGAAACAGGTTCGGCAAGCTCTCCTAACTCAACGTTGCCCGCTCTGGAAGTCGCTTCAGAGAGCATTCTAGAAGCCTCGCCAAAAGCATGTCCGTTGCCCATACCATCGAGTTTTTGCGCTGTAATTTTTGCTTCTTCTTGGCGATCGTTTTGAAGATAGATCTCGACAATTTTGAGCAGTGCTCGGGAATCTTCAGGATTTGCCTCTGCAGCTGACTCAAGTAAGTTAAGTGCTTGCTGATGACGTCCGTATGCCATGTAGATATCGGCTTCGGCAATGGCATCAGTAACCACACTTTCATCAACATAGTCGTTGTGCAAACGCTGCCCGTAACCTCTTTCACCATCAGCGGGGGGTGGGCTCACAGTGTTTGCCACATCAGACCCCACTTGCTCTGGCACAACTGCCCGAGGAGGCGAAGCAGGCGCAGGCGCCGGTCTGGGCTCTAGTTCTTTCGGTCGATTTACTGCGGGCTCCCTCTCAGTGGGAAGGTTTCGCTTCAAAATCATAACCGGCTGCTGAACTCGACGTGAATACACCACGGCTCCAACGGCCAACAAAGCGACGCCTCCCAGAGCAAATGCCCACCAGGGGAAGCCACGATCGATGGGGGCAAAGGAGCGAACACTCGCAGGGTCTTCAACCTCTGCATCGGTAGCTGCTGCTTCACGCTGAACCGCCAGTTGCGCCTCCAAAGCTGCAATCTGCTGGTCCTTCAATACAACCAGAGTGCGCAAATTCCCCATCTGCTCGGATAGCGCTGTAAGCCTCGCCTGAATCTCAAGAAGTTCACTCGAACTTGGGCCTATTTGAGCCCCGTCCAGATTGTTTTCTCCAGGAGCGGGTGTCGCAGTCGCCTCAACCTTCGTTGACGCCGTAGCATCTGTATCGGCGTACGAGTCGGCGCCCGACGCAAGCGCACCGTCATTACTGTTCCTTAAAGGGGTCACATTATTATCATTCCGGGGGCGTTCTGCCTCAAAAGCAGTATCACTCATCCCCTCATCTTCGGTGCCAACATCGGCCACGACCCGCAGCGCTGGGGCACGACGAACACCATTACGCCAATCCTGATTGGCCTGATCGACCACCAGTAGGGCCTCAGTTTGAGAGGTTAAAATATCTGCTTCGGACGGCAATTCAAGTACGTAACCTGCTTTTAAACCGTTGATGTTGCCACCCAAGAAAGCGTCAGTGTTCATTTGCACCGTCGCTACCATTGTTTGCTCAACTGTTGCCCTCTCGGGCACCGCTTCCAAAGCGATCTCCCAAAGCGTATCGGCATGCTGCACCAAATAACGGCCGCCGACACTAGGGGCAACTTGAGTATTTTGGGCATAGTTTCTGTCTGCATTCACGCCTGCTTCGCTAAGACCAGCCAGCTGTGAAACGGTCGCATCCAGAGCTGCACGGTCCTGCTCTTGGGTCGACGCCGATTCGCTAAAACCAAGACTCTGCGCAACGTTACTGGCGATAGGCTCTGTAGGTAAATCAACCAGAACGGTATATTCTCGGAGTAAACGCCCATCGGGCCAACGCGTCTCAACCAAGAAATCCAGGTAGGGCTCGAGGAGTGGCTTCGTAGTTGTAAGGACAATGCGTGCCGCACTGTCCTCAACCAGTACCTCGAATTTAATATTAGTCAGAAAATAAGCGCGCTCTATGCCCAATCGGTCAAAGGCGCTTTGAGTACCTAGGCGCACCTTGATGTCGTCAGCTGTTAAATCCTGAACATCGAGAAGAGTTACTTCGGCAGCCAGCGGCTCGTTAAGATAAGAGTTAAGGGTGATTTCTCCCAATCCCAAGCCCCAAGAGCTTGCGGGTGCCAGTACGGCAAATACTAATAGGCACCGCCAAAACGCCAACGTACCTGTTGTATCGTCCTTACTCATGCATTCTCTCAGCATTACTGTTCGGGTCCAACGCTACCGGGCCTCCAGCTTTGTACAATAACCGGTTTTGGCGGATTTTTGTCCATTTGATTGTCTAACTTTCAACCTTTTCCCAACTAACGCCACTAAAGATGCTCTTTCACGAGCAGCTCTGCTATTTGGACACTATTTAGAGCTGCCCCTTTTCGCAAATTGTCAGCAACGACCCAAAGATTCAGACCTTTTGGATGCGATACGTCTTCTCGGATTCTGCCAACGAAAACCGCGTCGCTGCCAGCACCGTCAGTTACCGCTGTCGGATATGCGCCATCCTCACGCCCATCCATTAAGGTGACGCCCGGTGCTACTGCCAATAACTTACGAGCCGCATCGGCCGTCAACTTAGAGTCGGTTTCAATGTGAACGGCTTCAGAGTGCCCAAAAAACACTGGCACCCGAACGCAAGTAGGGTTAACGGCTATCTCGGAATCCTCGAGAATCTTCTGCGTTTCCCAAATCATTTTCATTTCTTCCCGGGTATAGCCATTTTCTTCAAACGTATCGATATGGGGCAGCGCATTAAAGGCAATTTGTCGAGGGTAGACCTTAAGTTCAGTAGGTTGACCATTTAACAAGCGAGCAGTTTGCCCTGCCAACTCTTCAATAGCCGCCTTCCCGGTGCCACTGACCGCCTGATAGGTCGCCACGTTGATTCTAGAAATACCCACAGCGTCGTAAATAGGCTTTAGTGCAACCAACATTTGAATCGTAGAACAATTCGGGTTAGCAATAATGCCGGTCGCTTTATACGCCGCAATGGCTGCTGGATTGACTTCAGGCACAACGAGGGGAATGTCTTGTTCTCGACGAAAGTGAGACGTATTGTCGATCACAACGCATCCACAAGCCGCAGCCCGGGGTGCATGTTCCTTGGAGACACTGCCCCCTGCGGAAAACAATGCTATCGCAGTCTTGGAAAAATCAAACTCAGCCAGATCCGATACCGTAATTGATTTCCCTCTAAAACGAAGTGTCTTTCCTACCGAGCGCGCCGATGCCAAGAGATATAACTTGCCTACGGGAAACTCTCTCTGTTCGAGAATTTCGATCATCGCTTCACCGACAGCCCCGGTCGCACCGACAACGGCAATATCAATCACTTTACTCATCGTTCATTTCCTTCACGGCCTTCCAGCGCACCGAGCACTGCAGAGCCCATCGCTTCAGTACCCATGACAATATCACCCCCTGCTGCTATGTCAGCGGTCCTACACCCCTGATCAAGCACTGCCGATACAGCAGCTTCCACGGCAGCCGCGGCATCGCCAGCATTTAGGGAATAGCGCAATAACATGGCCACTGAGAGTATTGTAGCCAGTGGGTTAGCAAGATCCTGCCCGGCAATATCCGGCGCCGAACCGTGTACAGGTTCGTAAAGGCCGGCTGAAGCCGCATTAAGAGACGCCGAAGGTAGCATGCCAATGGAGCCCGTAAGCATGGCCGCAGTGTCTGACAGAATGTCGCCGAAAATATTCCCTGTAACTAACACGTCAAACTGCTTGGGCTGGCGCACTAGCTGCATCGCAGCGTTGTCAACGTACAAATGCTCTAACTCGACATCTGTGAAGCCTTCAGCGATACCCGTGACAACCTCCCGCCAAAGCTGGGTCACTTCGAGAACATTGGCTTTATCCACTGAAGTTAGCCGCCCCCCGCGCTTCGCAGCCAGTTCAAACGCCAACTTCGCTATGCGCTTGATTTCGCTCTCTCGGTAAATGTAGGTGTTATACCCCTCTCGCTCACCGTCATCTCGGGTACGGATACCGCGAGGTTCACCAAAGTAAATACCTCCGGTCAACTCTCTGACAATCAAAATGTCGAGCCCCGCCACTAACTCGGGCTTCAAACTTGAAGCGTCAGCCAGCTGTGGAAACAATATTGCAGGGCGCAAATTAGCGAATAAGTCTAGGTCTGCCCGAATAGCCAACAAACCCCGTTCTGGCCTCTGCCCAGCAGGCAAATTATCCCACTTAGGCCCTCCAACAGCACCCAGCAAAAGCGCGGAAGCAGATTGAGCTTTGCGTCGGGTGCTATCGGGATAAGCCTGCCCCTCTCGATCAATGGCGATACCGCCCAAGTTAGCTTCATCGATTTCGAGAGTGAGACTATACAAATCCGCCACGCGCTCTAACACTCGGCGCGCCTGAGCAACCACCTCAGGCCCAATGCCGTCACCGGGCAGCAATAATATGGAATGGCTCATCAGACCTCCAGGGTCTCAAATACCCAGGGAAAGCGCGCTTGATGCTGGTGCTCAAAGTCGCGAATCACTGCTTCATTTTGCAGCGTGACCCCAATCTCATCCAGGCCCTTAAGGAGGCAATTCCGACCAAAATCGTCAGTTTCGAAAGGAAGCGCCTCGCCACTCGGCATCTCGATAACCTGTCGCTCTAGGTCGACAACTAGGCTGAAGCCTTCCGAGTCATACATTAGAGCAAATAGCTGGTCGACTCGTTCGGTATCTAGAGCTATCGGTAGCAGGCCATTTTTAAAACAGTTAGAGCGAAAGATATCGGCGAAACTAGGAGCAATAACCGCACGAAAACCAGCGCCATCAAGTGCCCAGGGCGCGTGTTCACGACTCGAGCCACAGCCAAAGTTCTCTCTCGCGAGCAGAATACTTGCCCCCTGATAACGGGGAAAATTTAACGGGAACTCTGTATTCAAAGGACGCTCGCTGCAATCTGCATCAGGCTGCCCCTCATCGAGGTAGCGCAACTCGTCAAAAAGATTGGGGCCAAACCCCGTCCGACGAATCGATTTGAGAAATTGCTTGGGAATTATGAGGTCCGTGTCAACGTTGGCACGATCCATTGGCGCCACTAACCCTTCAAGCCGCTGGAACGCTTTCATAAACTATCCTCCATAACATCACGGACGTCTGTGAAATGTCCCGCTACGGCAGCAGCTGCCGCCATAGCCGGGCTCACAAGGTGTGTGCGCCCACCAAATCCCTGGCGCCCCTCAAAGTTACGATTTGATGTGCTGGCGCATCGTTGTCCAGGTTCCAGCTTGTCGGCGTTCATCGCCAGGCACATCGAACAACCCGGTTCACGCCATTCCATTCCCGCATCTTTAAAAACCTGATCCAGCCCCTCTGCTTCGGCCTGTTGCTTAACTAAACCTGAGCCCGGCACGACCAAGGCCTGCGTAATATTGGCCGCGATCTTTTTGCCTTTGAGCACGGCAGCCGCCGCACGCATGTCTTCAATTCGGGAATTAGTACAGGATCCAATAAAAATAACATCTGGCTTAATGTCGGTAATCGATATTCCAGGCTCGAGACCCATGTAAGACAACGCTCGCTCAAGCCCTTGCCGGGCGGTCTCTGTCGTCATGTCTTCGAGCCTAGGTACCCTTCCCGTTACTCCAGTGACCATTTCGGGGGACGTTCCCCAAGTAACCTGAGGCTGAATCAGTGCCGCGTCGAGAACGAACTCCCGATCGAACCCTGCGTCGGCATCGCTATGTAAAGTACGCCAATAAGTTTCGGCCTGATCCCACTGGGCACCTTTTGGTGCATAAGGCGTTGCCGCCACGTAGTCAAGAGTACAGTCATCAACGGCGACTAGACCCGCGCGGGCACCAGCCTCGATGGCCATGTTGCACAGTGTCATTCGCCCTTCCATCGTCAACCCGCGAATTGCCGAGCCAGCAAACTCTATGGCAGAACCGGTTCCACCGGCGGTACCGATCTCACTGATAATAGCCAGCGCGATGTCTTTACCGGTCACTCCGGCAGACAGTTCGCCCTCTACCCGTACGCGGAAATTCTTCATTTTTCGCTGTATCAGACACCCCGTGGCAAGCACATGCTCCACCTCAGACGTACCAATGCCATGTGCCAAAGCAGCCATCGCACCGTGAGTAGAAGTGTGCGAGTCACCGCAAACAATTGTCATGCCTGGCAAAGTAGCGCCCTGCTCGGGCCCCATGACGTGAACGATACCCTGGCGCACATCGTTCAGCGGAATCTCCGGTATTTGATATTCCGCACAATTGTCATCGAGCGTCTGTAGCTGAATACGCGACACTTGATCTTTGACCCCTGCTAAACCCTGAGCCCGCTCACTAGCCTTGGTCGACACGTTGTGGTCAGGCACAGCAATGTTGGCACTAATACGCCAAGGTTGGCGCCCCGCAAGGCGCAGCCCCTCAAACGCTTGTGGTGAAGTGACCTCATGCAGCAATTGGCGGTCTATGTAGATCAAGGCTGTGCCATCATCACGAGCCTCTACCAAATGACTTTCCCACAATTTGTCATATAAGGTTTTACCCATAAGTCATCTCCGGGTGCAACAAGTTTTGTAACGCGCCTTCGCCTTGTGAAAGCATGATTTTTAGGGGTGTGCCAAAGTCAGCTAGGGCTGGCGGCCCTGACTCAATGTCATGACAGTACAGGACTGAGACCACACGCAAGGTTGGCTGAAAAAAATGGCGGGGAGAGTATAACACCACGAGACTGAGGTTAGGGCTTAAAAGTACCTCGCTTGACCCGAATATTCTCACTAACCACAGCTAGTTTGGCCCATCAACAACATTGGGCTGCAACACCGGCGAAGTGGCTGCTTGTATTGCTTACTCCAGACTTAAAAACCTCGGCCCAAGCGACCTTAGCCAAGGACTCTTGTACAGGCTTTGACCTCACCTCAGCATTCCTTAGCGTCGCAAAACCGTTTCCTTGGGGCGATGCTGAAAGCACCAACAGCGATGAATATCACGACGCCGGATGAAATCCTCAGGGATCGTTTTAGCGGTGATATCTTCCACCGAGTAGCGTTGCTGTAATTCCTGTGCAAGTTCGAAACGACGGTGGTTATTCGAAAAATACAGCGTACCGTCTGGACTGAGCACTGACATTGCCGCAGTCACTAAAGCCACTTGATCCCGCACAATATCTAAGGTGCCCTCAGTCGATTTTGAATTTGAGAAAGATGGCGGATCAAGAAGCACTAAATCAAATTTTCGATCGCAACTTTCTAGCCAGGTCATGCAGTCGGCTCGCATGACACGGTGCTGGCGCTCGGAGAGACCATTTAACGCCAAGTTATCCTCAAACCATTTTAGGTAAGTATTCGATAGATCGACACTTGTAGACGTCGCAGCCCCACCAAGGGCTGCGTGAACAGTTGCCGCGCCGGTGTAGCAAAAAAGATTCAAAAAATGTTTTCCTGCCGCTTGATCCGCCAGCATCAGGCGCAGAGGCCTGTGATCAAGAAATAAACCTGTATCGAGATAATCGTTTAAGTTGACCAACAATCGGGCCTGACCTTCACGAACAGTGAGTCGCTCGCCTTTGTGATCCATTTTGCTGTACTGATCTGCACCACGCTGGCGTTGGCGACGCTTGGCTGCAATCGGCTGGTCCGCGGGCCACTCAAGAACCGATCGCACTGCGGCTAGCACTTCTTGAAACCGGCTTTCAGCAGCATTTTCATCGACGGTTTTAGGTGGCGCATACTCAGCTACGTGAGGAACACCTTCGTATACGTCGATTGCTACCGCGTACTCAGGCATATCCGCGTCGTACAACCGATAGCAAGATGTTTGACTCGATTTAAGCCACGACTTGAGACGGCGCCTATTCTTGACCAACCGGTTTGCCAGCATGGTTGCCCCATTGCTTAAGGGTTCGGGTGCCGCTTTGATCGGATCGGATCCTGCATTGTGCGGGTTTTCATCGGCCGAGCCGGGCGCAAGTCGATTGGTAGAGCTGAGATCAAAAAGCAAAAGTTGAATATCTACGGCGCCATTATTGAACGCATATTGCTTATGGCTGCGAAGACCAACGGCTCTGCCCAACTCATTATGAGCGGTTAAAATTCCCGCATTCCACCCTTGAAACTCTCGGTGTATTACCTGGCCTAATTCACGATATAGCAAGCGCATCGTAGACAACTGCCCCAACCGCTCGCCCCAAGGTGGGTTACAAACAATTAAGCCCTTGGGCATCGCGCGATGACTTGGTTTAGTTAGGGTATTGAGCGCCTTCGGCCGCACTCTAATTAAGGCGTCTAAGCCCAGCGCGGCTATGCTCACCTCAGCACGCTTTATCGCGCGAATATCGCCATCATAACCCCGCAACTCGACCCCTTCAGGCGCTGACCTAATGCGGCTTCTACCGTCAGCCTCAATGGTCCGCCACTGGTCAGGGCTATGGCCCAGCCATCCGTGAAAACCCCAGCGCTCACGGTCGAGACCCGGGGCTCTTGCCATGGCCATCATGGCCGCTTCAATTAAAAACGTTCCCGAGCCGCACATAGGATCGATCAGAGGCTGACCCGCGTCTAAACACCCCTGCCAGCCACTTCGAATGAGTACAGCCGCCGCAAGGTTTTCCTTCAATGGCGCTTTACCGGGATCCGTGCGGTACCCACGTTGGTGCAGACTGTTGCCGGAGAGGTCAATACCGACACTGACACGACCTCGATGCAGTCGCACGTGAATACGCAAGTCTGGAGAACGGGTGTCGACATTAGGACGACTCAATCCGCGACTCCGAAAAACGTCAACAATTGCGTCCTTACATCGCTGGGCACCAAACTGTGTATTTCGTATATCTTCTGAGCGTCCTGAGAAATCGATAGCTAGGGTGCTGCTGGGAGCCAGATGGTCACACCAAGGTAAATTAGCTATGCCGTCGTATAAGTCATCAGCGCTGCTGGCAGCAAACTCACTGAGCTGCAGAATAATTCGGTTAGCCAACCGGCTATGCAGGCAGGCCCGGTATCCAACGCCCAACCCACCACTAAAGGTCACTCCCGCGACGCTCTCCCGAACATCAAAGGCCCCCAAATCGGCCATCTCAGGAACGAGGAGACTCCCCAGCCCCTTGGGGCTTGTTGCTAGAAAACGATACTGAGTCATAGGCTACCCCGCTCTATAGCGATGAGTTGCCCCAAAATACGTCGCCATTGCGCATACTGCTGATCTAAGGTACCTCCAAGGCGCACCACGCTTTCACCCATCTGTAGAACCGTCGGCGCGGTTTCGTTATCGAATCCAGTGGCAAGCTCAAATAAGTCCTGCTCCTGTATGCGCACAGAGCGGTAAGCAGAGTAGACTTGCTGCATCGCGGCAAAGCTGCCTTGCTTGGCCATCAATTCACGGCCTGAGGCTCTTTCAGTGTACTCCTCTAGGTAATCCGCTTGCTCCAAACTTGACCGGCGCCACAAGCGGTAGGTGGGCCCTAACTCGTTCCCCAGATCGACATATTGCTCATCAACAGTATCGATAAACAACGCCTCCTGATTCCGGATTCTCGCTATCCGAGCCATCATAGGATCAGAGTCCGCGGGCAATCGATTCGGCTTTAAGTAGCCATTTTCCTCTGTTAGATATGACGAAAAAGCATCAGGAGCAAGCTCCTGCGCATACCGTAAATCTGCAACGCTCATCAGCCTCGCCATATCATTAGGCGCAAAATTATCAGCAGCGGCCCTCAGCTGATTAGCAATCGAGATGAACAGATTCCTGAACGGCTCTGTGGTGTTATCGAGGTAATCACTAGCCGAAGCCTGGCTATGAAAACGCGCATCGAGCCACACACGGTTGCTGGCATCTATGGCCCTAATGTCGACCACAAGGTCTCGGCCATCTGAATGTACGATGGCACCGGACAAAGTCAACGCAGCAAAATGACTGGCCACGGGCAAAACCCTCACCGCGCCCCACTGCCCAGACTCCGTCAGGACATCGCGAAGGTATGCCGCTGCTAAACGCGTTTCTACCGATCGTAGCTTGTCACGAGCATCTCGCGCATCAGGGTTACGCACACCTTCATCAAAGACAACAACACCAACCTCCAATGACAGCGGCTCAAGGTTGATCTGCAGCGCAATATCGTCAATCGGCTGCGGCCAGTCAGAAGCACTGGCCACCTCTGGCGCTGCGTATGCCGGCAGCCCAGCAGTCGACTCCCTAGGGCCAGCACAGCCCAGCCCCAAGGGGCCTAACAGCAACAACAGTGTTACCCAGCGCAGCGCAATAGCCATTAGTTAGCCTTTTCCGTCGTGCAAACCGTCCCTTTACTAAGGGTTTGCGTGCAGCGATAGCCAGCCTTTGTGGGGTCAAAACGAGAGTAAACTCGATTGACAATAAAGGGCTCGCGAACGGCTGGTGAGTAAACAGCTGTTTGAAGAACCAGCGAGTCTGCCAATGCCGAGCGCGTTAGACGATGGCGAATTGTTAAGCCATCGGGTAGCGTGATATCAAAGAACAACTGATGGCCATCCCACCCACAGCGCTCCATACCAAAAGGTGTTCGGGTTACCGTTGGCGGCGGCCGATCAGTGACGCAAATCAAAGCAAAACTGTTTTCACGTTTCACCCTGACAGTGTTGTCCGTTTGAATAACCTCTAGTAACTCTGGCGCGGTGATGATCTCGGCCATCTCGGCGAGCGCCAATAGCTCTCGGCCCGACGACATGGGCGCGCCTGAATAACTTTGACCTCGCTCGGCAGCGCGGGCTCGCCGCTCCGCCTCTTGCTGTAATTGCCTAATAATTGTGTTGAAGCGACGTTGTATATTGTCGCTGCGCGCGTAGTCTACCTCCCAGTTCCCGGTCATATCGATCGGATCTGAGGGCGCGTATTGAGCGGGCTTTGGCCCATCGGCCTGACACCCGATCAGAAGTATCGTCACAGCAAAAAGCAAGCGGATTTTCATGGCGGGCAGTGTACCCTACTCACAAGCCCAGAATTCGGCGACTGCATTAGACGTAATGAAATCAATGTCACCACTCGTGCGTTCATTACAATAAGGATTATTTGGCAGCGGTATTTTCTGACTAAGCTCGACGGCATGCGCCTAAAAGCAAAGTTCGCCATCGAAGCCGCGGGCTAAGCGCTTAGCGTCGCTTATGCCTCTGGACGTGCCGTACCCCAAACGTTGTAACCGGCCACTCGGGGCGTCCCCGGCAAATACATTTGATCTACTTTATCCAGCTGAAAACCATTGCCATCGATAATTTCAATAATCTTACGATTGAGATTACAGCCTCCCAGCAGCCGCTTCCAAATCGGGTTTATACGCGCCTGCCAACGCGCCACGCTGGCATCCGGTGCTTCACCATGTTCGCAAAATACGAGCTTGCCGGAAGGCCTGAGAACACGGCGTGCCTCCTTCACCGCCGCAGCTGGATCTGGAATAGTGCATAGGGAAAAAGTCAGTAGCACGGTGTCGAAGCTGGCATCTTCAGCAGGAATTTCCTCCGCTGAACCCGCCTTAAACTCAACTTCAAAAGGCACGGCACGCACCCGCGGCTTCGCTAAACGCCAGGACTCGACACACGGGTCCAGGCCCACCACGCGCTCGACGCTTCGAGGATCGTAATGAGGCAAATTGTGTCCCGCTCCTAGGCCAATTTCTAAAATACGCCCCTCAGCCTGAGGAACAACTTTTTGACGCTGCCGGACGATAGGCTTCGTGCCGCAGGCGCAGGTCACAAGTCGAGGTACCACGAACCGGCTATATAGCCCCATCACGACAGTACCTCAATTAAAAAATCATCCATCGCTCGGTAAGCGCGCCGGCTAGCTGAGGCACTATAGACGGTACCAAAGTCTGGGTCATTCGCCTCAGGGTTAGTGAACGCATGCAGCGTTTGGCCGTACGCATGCAACTGCCAGTCACAGCCAGTGGCTGTCATTTCAGTGGCAAACGCTATGACCTGATCGGGCGGGACCATGGGATCATCGTAGCCATGCAGTACCAGCACTTTGGCCTGCAGATTCGGCTCTGATAGGTTATCCGCAGGCAACAATAACCCGTGCAAGGAAACCACTCCGGCTATGTCTTGCCTTGATCGAGCCAAGTCAAGCACGCAGAGCCCGCCAAAACAAAAGCCAATAGCAGCAACTGGCTGATTGTCTGCCTCGGGCTGTGCCCTAATCGCGTCTACGGCTGCTCCAATACGTGCCTGCAATATGGCTCGATCTGACATCACGGGTGTCATCAAGGCAGTGCACTCTTCCTTGTCAGCGCCGACCGCGCCTCCACCATACATATCAATGGCTAAACCCACGTAACCGAGGTCAGCAAGTCGCAATGCTTGCTCACGCTCAAAATCAGTACAGCCCGCCCAAGTAGGCGCCACCAATACGGCGGGCCTAGGACCCAGCGCATCGTCCCAAGCCATCGTGCTATTTAAAGTGACCCCAGCGGATTCATAGGCCACCTCACGCGTCTGTATTGTCATACCTTGCTGCTCCTGAAAAAATCGTGTCCCAGAGGACACATAGCCTGTCGTCCAAACTCAATGGTGTGCCAAGTATAGCTTTGGCGCAAACCTAAAAATAATCACCAAGTTTCAGAACCCAATTTAAATCACTGAGACTGTCTGTATGCTAGAGGATCTATCACCCGCATTTCAGCCTCGATCCACGCCTCGACTCTAGCCATCAATTCTATGGGAGATTCGCCCGCCAACGCGACTATAGGTGCGCCAATAGACATATCGATAACACCCGGTGTAAAGCGCCAACTTTTTCTTGGCCAACATCGCCCCGAGGCCACCGCTATCGGGATGATTTTTGCCCCCGTTGCGAGCGCCAAACGAGCGGCACCGTTTTTATAATCCCCCTGCCGCCCCCTGTGCGTTCGCGTACCCTCAGGAAACATAATGATCCATTTCCCCTTATCCATGAGTTTGACACCCAAATCAGCCACTTTGATCCAGGCCTGACTCCTAGCGCTACGATCTATATGCACCATATCCAGCCTTGCCATCGCCCATCCGAAAAAGGGTATTAGAAGAAGCTCACGCTTGAACACATAGGCTAGTGGATGAGGCGTCATACTTGGAATGAAAAATGTTTCCCAAGTAGATTGGTGCTTAGGGCACAAAATAATGCGCTGGTTGTCCTCCTCGTCTGGTAGGTTCTCAAGCCCCAAAACACGGTATTTAACGCCACCGATCCAACGGACTGCAAAAATTGCGCCGTATAGATAGGGTTGAGCAAACCACCACCACAAGCGCTCTGCACTAACAAAAAGAGAAAAAACTAGTAAAAGCGTCCCCACTGGGATAACTGAGATCGCAATCCACAAAAACGTCAGCAGTGACCTAATCATTCTCATACTTGCACTACCTGGCTACCCGTTTCACCGGCAGCACCGCTCAGTCTCCTAAACACGGCATTTAACCAGAAAAATTGATATCACGGGCAATCCTTAACAAAGCTATTGAATGATCTATCCGATAGGGGTCGGTATACTGCGCGGTAATGAAGCGCGAAATCTACAAACACAAAGCCAACAAGGCTGATTTACGCAACGACCTAGATCGAGATGTAGAGTCTTTTCTTGCCAAGGGCGGGCGAATCGTCAGTGTTGAAGCCGGCGAGACCGCACTCGAATCGAGGGTGGCGCCTTTGCGCACACCCATTTTCAACGAACCTCGCACGTCTCGCACACCACTAGATGATGTCGTTGCCACCCTAGATGAACGCCGCAAAACACAATCAAAGCGCCCCCCAAAACGCGGCTTCAAGCCTCAGCCAAAAAAACGCGTGATCTACGATGATTTTGGTGAGGCTGTACGAACCGTCTGGTCCGAGGACTAAGATCAAGGTGAACTGCTAACCGGCAGTGATCGTACCTGTCTTCATTCCACATTTATCCCGGGCCTTCATGATCAAACTCCACGAAGAAATCGCGGTTCAGCGCAGCATTGAAGATTGCTTCCGCTATGTCTCAGATTTCAGAACAGTTTCTGAGTGGGATGCGACTGCCCGCACTTCTAGCAAATCCACGCAGGGACCAATAGGGCTGGGGACGCGTTTTATTGTCCACTGCGCGGTCGGTCCAACGAAAGTGCGACTTGAATACGAGATCGTCGACTATTGCCCATGGGCATCGGTTGTGTTGGTGGGGAAAAGCCGATTTTTTGAAGTGAGGGACGTGATTACTTTTACGGAAAAAGAGGCTAAGACTCACATCAGCTACACCGCAGACTTTAAGTACCACTTGGGGCTTGGCTCATTCGAAAACCGGCTGGAATATGGCATGCGGGACATGGGCAGGAAGAGCCTTGAAGGGTTAAAAAAGGCCCTCGACACGCCGTCCTCTCCACCCACACTTTCCAAATGTACAGCCAGAGCTGATCGCTGGGTCGCTCCAGGCGTCGCTATGTTTTCAAAATGGGGATACCGTCGAAGTGTTGCTCAAAGAAAACCCGACTCGACTTTTCTCGATGGACAACACATTGTAATAACGGGAGCCAACAGTGGTCTAGGACTCGCAACCAGCATCGCGCTTGCGGAATCCGGTGCAGATTTAACACTAATTATCCGCAACCCAAAAAAGCGTGAAGAGCTGCTAACAACCTTGAAATCTGAGACGGGAAGATCGGACATCACAGTTGAAATCGCAGATCTTTCGCTGATGGCTGATGTAAGGGCAGTCTCTACAAGACTGCTCGCCAAAGGCAAACCTATTGACGTGCTCATCAATAATGCAGGCGCATTGTTTAACAACTATGCGCTGACCAGCGAGGGCCTAGAACAAAGCTTCGCGCTATTGCTCGCCAGCCCAACACTCTTGACGCAGACACTTCTCCCTCTGCTAAAGGACCACACCACGCCATCACGAGTAATCAACGTTGTATCAGGAGGCATGTATACGGAAAAATTGGTCTGCCAGCGGCTGATCATGGCCCCTCCCGAATATCAAGGGGCCCAAGCCTATGCTCGAGCCAAGCGTGCTCTAACCGTGTTGGGTGAACTGTGGGCAGAGCAATGGCGGGAGAATAATATTATCGTCAACACAATGCATCCAGGCTGGGCAGACACTCCGGGAGTGGCCTCAGCTTTACCCACCTTCCGCAGCATCACGAAACGCATACTTCGCACATCTGAGGAAGGAGCCGACACTATTATCTGGCTTGCAAGAGCCAAAGAGGCCGGCGATGTGTCTGGCAAGCTTTTCCTAGACCGGGAACCACGCACTCCCTACCTTCTGGCTAGAACAAAAGAATCTGCTGCCCAACGTGATCAGTTAGAAGACTACATCGACGCACAAATCGACAGCGCCTCTGAAGCTTAAAGCGAGTAACGGTGATTGAAGCGCTGAATGGCCGCAAGACCGACTTCGCAACCTCACATCGGCCCTCAGTTGGAATAAGCTATGCCAGGCGCTGGTCTCGATTCGCGACTGCGGATAAGCTGACCATCACACATAGGAAGCTGAGAGTTACTCAT
Source organism: Luminiphilus sp. (assembly GCA_029253705.1). Lineage (GTDB taxonomy): Bacteria > Pseudomonadota > Gammaproteobacteria > Pseudomonadales > Halieaceae > Luminiphilus. The sequence continues at coordinate 31,073 of JAQWYY010000094.1, forward strand.
GGAAACACCGATCACTCCATTTGAGCCAAAAATCGAAGATGAAGCAGTTGCTGACCTTAGGCAGCGCTTGAAATTAACTCGCTACCCCGATGAAGAAACCGTTGAAGACTGGAGCCAGGGTATTCCCCTCGCCTATGTGAGAGAGCTGACCGATTACTGGGCTGACCATTACGATATGGGGCGAGTCGGTGATGCCCTCAATCATTGGCCCAACTTCCACACTGAAATCGAAGGTTTAGATATCCACTTTATCTACCAGCGATCGCCACATAGCGAGGCGACGCCGCTGCTGCTAACGCACGGGTGGCCCGGTTCAGTGCTTGAGTTCCGGCACATCATTGATCGACTCAGCAACCCCACTGAGCACGGTGGTAGAGCGGAAAATGCCTTTCATGTGGTGGCGCCAGCCCTACCTGGCTATGGCTTTTCAGCAAAACCTCGAGCGTCAGGGACGACTGTGCAGACAATTGCCGAACTGTGGATCGCGCTGATGAAACGCCTAGGACACGAAAAATTTCTAGCTCATGGGGGTGACTGGGGCTCCCTAGTCACTCAAGCCATCGCCACAGCACCCAATACACCCTGCGCGGGTATACACATTACCCTGCCGGTGGTAGCCCCCGACCCCGAAACAATGGAGTCACTGTTACCCGAGGAAGTTCGGGCTCTTGAGGCCTTTAACTTTTACCAAGACTGGGACTCCGGCTACTCAAAGCAACAGAGTACCCGGCCGCAGACGCTAGGCTACGGTCTTGCCGACTCTCCGGTAGGGCAAATGGCCTGGATTATCGAAAAATACGCCCAGTGGTGCGACTGCGAGGTCAATGGTTTACGACATCCTGAAAACGCCATTGCTCGCGATGAGCTTCTGGACACCGTCATGCTTTATTGGCTCACTAATTCAGGAGCCAGCTCGGCACGCTTGTATTGGGAAAGTTTTAATAATCCGGACATGTCTGAGGTCGAGTTATCAACCGCTATTTCTCTCTTCCCCAATGAAATCTTCCGCGCCAGCGAACGCTGGGCACGTAAAAAATTCATACAGCTGCATTATTTCAATGATCAGATCAATAAAGGTGGCCATTTTTCTGCGCTTGAAGTTCCCAACATACTGGCACAGGAATTATGGCAATGGCGCGATCAGCTTCGCTCACTAGGGGTCATTGCGTAATGAGCAAAAGCTTTACCTCTCCCTTCATCACCGAGGACATTGACGATGAACATAGTGAATACTGGATGGCGCGTCGGCAAATCGCCATTGCCGTAAACACGCTAATTGAAGCAGCCACCACTAGTGACATCGATCCGTCTGAAGCCAGTAGCATTGCAGATAGTATCGACAACATTAGTGCCCAACTCAAAAACCGTCGGCAACTCAAAGGGGTTATTGCCCACGCTAACGCCTACGGTAGCTATCCCGTAGCCAATCACGAAATGTTATGTGTGGGGGGCGTAAGTCATCCCATGTCGCCTGGGTTGCGCCACTGGTTCGATGGGGACAAGGTTTACGGTACCGTAACTTTTAATTGGTCCTATGAGGGTCCACCCAACCACGTACACGGTGGTTGGGTGGCTGCGATCTTGGACCATTTTATGGGTATGGCTCAGATCCATGCGGGCAATGCTGGCATGACCGGAGGGCTTGATATCCGCTACCGAAGACCAACCCCTCTAAACTGCGAGTTAGACCTGGTTGCAAGCCTTGTCCTCTTATCCGAACGCAAGATGAAGGTCGAAGCCGAGCTCAGCTATGAAGGACAGATTACAGCCTCAGCAAGCGCAGTTTTTATAAAACCCCGCACCGCTATTTTCACAGAGGGCGTTAGTACCACAGCCCTCTGATCCAAGATCTGCCTTACCAATTAAGGCGCATACCGCCTTCAATACCGATCGTCTCAGGCTCGCCGTAGAAGGACATCATCCAAAGATTAGCCACGGGCAAATCTCCGACTCTGTACCGCTCATCCGTAAGGTTTTTACCGTATAGCCGTACCCACCAACGTCCATCTTGAGCCGTATAGGTTGCCGAGGCATTGACCAGAGTTCGCTCGTCAGTAAGCCCGTTATCCGAACCCGGAACCGAGGTATAAGCGTAAACAGCCTCATCCTCGTAGTTCACATTGAGGGCCAAATCAAGATGCCCACCGGCTATTGGAAGATTGTAAAGAAAGTCCAGATTCCAGGTGCTCTCTGGCGCCCGTGCGACAGGACTCCCCGTAAGGTCGGTGTCAATGGTGCCGTCAAAATTAGTGTCAGCAACAAACGACTTAAATTCAGCATCTAGGGTGCCCAGACTTCCCATCACGGTGAAGTTGTCGGTTAACAGCCAGGCTGCCTCAACCTCTAAGCCAGTAACCTCGATCTCAGCGGCATTAAAGTAGCGGGTCTCTTGAAACTCGCTTTCATCAATACCATCACCGTCTCTATCAGCCGTGATTCGAGCCAGCAGTTGCTGTTGAGAGTCATCGTAGGTG
>JAQWYY010000101.1 GCA_029253705.1 Luminiphilus sp.
CCCACGGTTGCGGATGCCACCAAAATCAGTAAACCCGTAAACCCAACAACCATTATTCGATAGCTTTTGTGCTCACGACAGCCCAGCGATAAAGCAATCGCACTGACGGGAATAGCGAGAAACACCATGGCCGTGTGAAAAAGCTCATCGGTTAGTGCCACGGCCAGTGCAGATGGATAAATAGCGAGCAGTGCTGGCAATGCCAAACAATGCAGCATGCAAAGCGAGGACAGTCCCATTGCGGTTTTGTCGACCAGAGGCTTGGGCGTTGTGGTAAAGGTATTCACGGATTAAAAACTCGAGTTTATTTGCAATCTGAGCAAGTGCCAGATACTTCCAGCTGCTTGTCGCTAAGGTTAAAGCCCACGTCGGCGGCAACACGCTCTATGGCACTGAGGGTTTCAGACGTCACATCGACCTCCTGAACCCGGGTGCAGTCGTTACAAATTAAAAATTGCGGACGGCGAAAGTGGCTGTGCTGGCAGCTGATATGGGAGCAGGCAATGTACTTATTCGTCGTGCTCAGTCGATGCACCAACGATTGCCCCTCTAAAAAATCTAATATCCTGTAAACCGACATCGCGGGCATCGCGGTGTGCCCTTGCTGGTTACACAGCTCCGTCAACTCATAAGCAGAAACAGCTGCATTGCACTCCACCAAAGCCGTCAACACCTGCTTTCTGCGCTTTGTTAGCTTTACACCGTTATCTGCGCATTTCTGTTCTGCACTCGAAATTACGTCCACGTTCGTCCTACATGCCGCCGATTTGAAAAGTTACAGTGATGATACAGAGTATCATGGCAGATTGCACAGACCCAAAACGGTCGAGGCGGACTGAATGCCCACAATGCCCGCGTAGAACATAAGAGTAGGCACAATCTTAGATTTAGGCTAATGAAACACCCTAGGGTTAGGCGCGTTGATGACGCGCCGATCCGCTTAGTGCCATGGTTTGCACAGTTTCAATTAACTTGGGTACGTCGTTCAACTCTTCAATGAGTGACGCTAACTGCACCGTTCGCTTTTTGTAGTGCAAGATAGCCGGCAGTATAGGCACTCCTGCTGCGGTCGCGATCCTAGCGAAGCCCTGCTTAAATTCACCTGAACCTCCTCGCGTCCCCTGTGGGGTCACCCCCAACACCAAACGCGAGCGCCGGCTGAATTCGGTTCGCATTTGCTCCACGAGTCCTTGAGAACTGCGACGATCAACGGGTATGCCCCCTAACCCGCGCAATATTGGGCCCAAAGGAAACCAAAACAATGTGTGCTTCATCATGAAGCTCGACTTGAGACCCAAAGACCAAAGGACGGCAATCGTCAGAATAAAATCCATATTTGAACTGTGGGGCACTAAAGCAACAACAAATTTAGGACGATTGGGAAACTCACCATTGATACGCCAACCTAAAATTTTCAATGTCGATCGACCTATAAGCCGCGTCAACGGGTTATAGACCTGCGGTAGTTGGTCCCCAAGATTTTGCCACTTCATTCTTATTATGCTCCTAGGCATTACAGCATTCGAACACGATCTAGGGCAGCTGATCCCAGCTATGTCTAGCCTGAAGATTTACTCAGGGTGCGCTTAGAAATTATAGAGCTATGTGCTGTCTTTGCGTAGCTCGAGACGTAAAAAATTTCGCCTTTCATCCCGACCGCCAGGTACCTACCCGTCGAATAGTTTTGAAGTACTTTATTACCCCCTAGCTATTGCTGAGTCTTCACGTTACTCATTGAGCCATAGTTAAGTGAGCGCTTGCCTTGGGTCGCAGAGTTCAAGTACGCCAACATACCTATTATGTGGCATCAAGCCGATCACTAACTTAGCTGTATTGGCTACTTTGCTGTGACGGTACCCGTCAAGTATCGTTGTCTAATGCACCGCGCCCACACCCACACAAACACCCACAAAAGCAACACCGAAAAATTATGCCGACTCGGACTACCAAATCTTCTATAAGCGTTACACTGGCGCTGTGAGCTATCCAGACTACCAAGAGCTATATGACAGAGCCTGTGAGCGGAAGGGAGGCGATGCTGCGGTGGAAGCGATGCTTCCAAAAGTTGCGAGTAAAAAGCATTTAAAAACCTTAGGCTCAGATCGCTATCTCGCAGAGTTCACCCGCAAGATCTTTCAGTCGGGGTTTGTCTGGCGCGTTGTCGATAAAAAATGGGACCACTTCGAAGAAGAATTCTGGGGCTTTGATATCAAGCGTCTATTGATGATGCCCGAGGATATGCTCGAACGTAAAGCGAGCAACCCTGCAATCATACGAAACCTCAATAAAGTAAAAACCATCCTCGCGAATGCCGCTATGATCGCGGACACCGAGCGCCGCGAGGCGCATGGTTTTGGTACCTTTATTGCTGACTGGCCTGACAACGATGTGATTGGCCTTTGGCTTTACCTTAAAAAACAAGGCAGTCGCCTGGGCGGCAACACCGGCCCCTATGCCCTGCGCACTTTAGGCGTCGATACCTTTTTACTTACCGCTGATGTAGAAGGCTGTTTACGCAATCACGGTATTATTGATTCCGGCATAACCAGTCAACGGGCCCTGCAAGCCACGCAAACCTTCTTCAATGACTTGCGCGAGCAGTCCGGCCGAAACCTCGCGGCGCTCAGCCGCATTGTGTCATTCGGTTATGGCCAGAACAGAGCGGGTGTTACAGGTGCATAAACGCAGCGTGACATGCCCCTGCTTGCGCGCTGGTCCTTTTCACTAGCCGCAGCCAAATAACAGGGCCTAGGGTTTAAGCACCGTTAGTTCAACCTGCGTAAGACCGCTGTGCTCTTCACTGCTGACCGTCAAGTAT
>JAQWYY010000105.1 GCA_029253705.1 Luminiphilus sp.
TTCAGGTAACACCGTCATAATTACATCCTCGCCACACCGAAGCTGTTTGATTGCAGACTACGGTGACGCCCTTCAATGATTGTTTCCAAACAGAACGCCAAAACTTTACGGGTATCTCTAGGGTCGATAATTCCGTGATCAAGTACGCGGCCCGAGGTGTAAAAGGCATCTTCTTGGGCGTCAAAATGCTGCTTTATCGTTTGGGCCTGTGTCTCCAGCTGCGACTCTGGTATCGCTTTACCTTTACGCGCGGCGCCTGCTTTAGCCACTTCAGTCATTGTAGTCGCAGCACTCTGACCCGCCATCACGCCAGTCCGCGCATTGGGCCATGCAAACAAAAAGTCCGGTTCGTAAGCCCATCCGCACATACCGTAATTTCCAGCGCCATAGCTGGCACCCACGTAAAGAGATAATTTAGGTACCCGAGCGTTGGCAACCGCCTGAATCATCTTGGAACCATGCTTAATCATGCCCGCATGTTCATACTGCGTGCCCACCATATACCCCGAGGTATTGTTAAAGAAAATGATGGGCAAATCGGACTGATCACACAGCTGAATGAATTGCGCGGCTTTGGTCGCGCCATTTGTATCGATAGGACCATTGTTACCAATAAAGCCACAGGCGACGCCTGTGATCGTGGCATGACCGCAGACAGTCGACACACCGTAACGTGATTTGAACTCTTCGATGGAAGAGTCATCAACCACACGGGCTAATATTTCTCTGACATCGTAGGGCGTACGCGGATCGGTAGGGATAGCCCCGGCCAGCTCCTCAGCGGCATATCGTGGCTCGCTATAGGGTTGTCTAGCAAAATGAGTCAGTCGTTTGTTCCAATCTATGCACTGCATCACTTCCCGAGCCTTCAGAAGGCCGTGTGCATCATTTTCAACAAGGTACTCCACAACCCCTGAAACACTGGCATGCATTTCGGTACCGCCTAACTCCCGATCATCGGCATCCTCTCCGGTGGCGGCCTTGACCAAGGCTGCGCCACCGAGCGCCGCCATGCCGTTTTCTTTGACTCCGATAACGTAGTCAGACATACCGGGCATATATGCGCCTCCGGCAGTAGACCCACCGTGCAGCACGACCATCGTTGGCAGCCCCTTTGCAGAGAGGCGTGCCAAATCACGAAACACACTGCCAAACTCAGACCAGAGCTCAACTTTGTACTTAAGGAGGTTAGCGCCAGCGCTTTCAACGAGATGCACCAGAGGTAAACTTTGGCGCAGGCAAATTTTCAGCAATGAGGTGGTCACATTAAGGGTGCAATCGGTGGCCGCACCCGCCGCGATACCGGAGTCATCGACCCAAACCATACAGCGAATACCACTGACAAAACCAATCCCCACAATAACTGAAGCACCCGGTACGCTGAGCTCACGATCAGCCTCCTCGACGCAAAAATTCGCCATGGAGTGCAGTTGCAAGAACGGCATACCCGGATCTATTAAAGCGTCTAAACGCTCTTTAGGTGTGAGTTGATTACGGGCACGGAATGTTTTGAGACGACGGTTAGAAATCTCCTCGGTGCGTTGCTCGTAGCGTCTGAGTTGAGCAACAAAACCAAGCATGCGGTCGCGATTTTCGCCAAACGATTCTGAATCGGGGTGCAATGTTGAAACAATATTAGCCATGTTAACTGTCCAAAAGGTTTTCAGGGATGGCAATGGGGGTATCGAGCAGTATTTGCGCGAAGCTCTTAGCTTGAGGGTCATTACGCAAACTCGCGACACCTCCACCACCCAATGCATTGTGCAAAACAAAGTTGAACCCCGGGAGCCCGGGCAAATAAAATCTGTTAATGCTGGGGCTAGTCATGAAGTGGGCGAAACGTGTAGCGACATATTCGGGCGTTAACGCTTGAGCGATCCAGGGCAGGTAGACTTCACTCCGTGCCATGATGCCAATATTCGCTTTGTCCCCCTTATCGCCCGATCGCCCCCAGGCGAGACGCTCTAAGGGCACCATTGTAAGATCAATATTCGTCTGCGCGCCGACCACAGGTGCAGCTATTGGCTCAGCCCGAGTGGTTAGCCCCAATGGCTGAGGTGCTTGTGGCAATTTGCTGGTACCCCTATCGTCAATTAACGATAAGACAACAGATGTTTTAGGCACCTTGATAGAAAATAAACGGATTACCGGGGACGGCTTAGCGCGGGTGCCTGCAAAAAAAGCGAGTCCCGGTGGTGCACCTAGCGCGGCTCCTGAAACCTCGCGCAACAAGAGCGCAACTGCGCGTTTGTCCTGATGCCTGCAGGCGATCTTAACAGCGACCTCGCGACTACGAGTGTATTGGGCTGCTTCACCCCAATGACTCTCATCACCCACGATTTCGACCGTGACATCATCGAAGCAAGGGATACCGCGAACGGCTAATTTTTGCTCTGTACGTGTACGCACTTCCTCTGCAAAAAGCCTGGCTTTTGCCGCTGCTTTACGCCCCAGATACCAAAGAATCGTACCTGCCCGCCAACCATCGGCCCAAGTCATACTTACCTTGTAGTCAGCCGGCACACCTCGACCTTTAGCACCGCTAACCTGAACCTGATTTTCACCAATTTGCTGCAGTTCCACGTGGGAAAAATCACAGATCACATCCGGTAATGCGTAATGCATAGGATCATCAATTTCATAAAGTAGTTGCTCGCCAACCGTGCCTCGATTAACGATACCCCCCGTATTTTTTGGCTTAGTGATTACCGCCTCGCCATCACTTGATACTAGTGCAATCGGATAACCAACCTCAAACAGCGACTCGGCTACGGATTCCCAGTCAGTGAAATTACCGCCGGTAACCTGTGGCCCACACTCAATCAAATGACCCACAAGAGAGCCCGCCGCCAATCGATCAAGTTCGTCAGGGGTCCAACCAAAAGCATGAATGCACGCACCGAGCGTTACTGCACTGTCAACGCAGCGACCAGTAATCACAATATCTGCGCCATTGAGAAGCGCTTCTGCGACAGGAAAAGCACCAATGTAAGCATTGGCACTGGCGATTTTATCGGGAGCAGGCATAACCTCTTGAGAGAACATTTCTCGAGCGCCGCCCGCGGAAAGTTCCGACACTCTGGGTAGCAGATCGTCTCCCACTATGACCGCAACTTTTAATTCGAGGCCCGCTTCGACGATGCACTCCCTTATGGCTTGGGCGCAAGCCTGAGGATTAACACCACCCGCATTACTGATGAGCTTCACTCCCGAGTCGGCAATAGCCTGCAGATTTGGCTGCACCATAGCGGTCACAAAATCGGTTGCGTAACCCAGAGCATCATCATTTGACCGTGCTCGGGCCAAAATCGACATGGTAATTTCTGCTAAGTAATCGAAGACGATGTAGTCTAGGTCACCCTCTGACAGAAATTGCGCCATTGCGAGGTCAGTTTCACCCCAAAACCCCGTGGCTCCTCCAATTTTTATCGATTGCTTCATGCTTATGCAGTTTCCCTTCTAAAGTCATGCAGCGCTCAATTCCCACCCATGCAGCTGCCAGTGAGCTTGACCGGTGCCTTGGGCGACGCTCCTTAAAGTTCCAAATGGCCAAAAAGCCCACTGCCTCGCGGGGATATACCAAATGAACACTTATTTTTTCGGTGAGCCACCAAATATGATGCTAACTCAGTTATGATGAGGCTTCCTCACAGGCTCACTATAGGAGCATTAGGCAATGAGCGCAAGTTCGTCTCACTCCAAACACACTCAACGCGAACGCCTGGAAGCGAAAGAGCAAAGCATTTTAAAAGCCGCGACCGAGGCCTTCAGCGCCTTGGGAGTTGACGGCACCACAATGGCAGAAATTGCTCGCAGAGCGCATATCGCGGAGGGAACGCTGTACCTCTACCACAAAAATAAGCAGGATTTGCTCGCGGTTGTCGTTGGAAATTTTTGGGCGGAATTGACGACAGGAGCGCTTACCGCTGTTGATGCAAGCCTTCCGGTCACCGAACAATTAAAACAGTTAGCAACCTACCATCTGACAGCGCTAATTCAGCAATTTGACATGGTGGGCCTGACTTACCGAGCAAGACTTAGACATGGCGAACCCGAATACCAACTACCTAAAATTCGTGAATACGTCCGAGTTTTCGATCAAATTATTGAGCGTGGCACCAATCGCAAAGAGTTATCCGAGGCACTGCCCTTGTGGCAATGCAGAGACGTTTTTTATGGTGCATTGGAGTACTCGGCCCGAACACTACTGCTGCGGGAAGTGCAGTTTGACTCATCGGTGGTCGACCAACTTCTGGTAATGTTTCATCCTTACAAAATAGACCAAACCCCAGCAGTTTTTGCAGAAAAAAAAGACACATCAGTCTCGAACAGACTGGCAAAAATAGAGGCACAGTTAGCCGTGCTGGTTGAAAGGGAACCAAAATAGCGTAAGCCCAAAAAAGGATATCAGCAGATTAACCGTACTGCTGTCTGAGGGCGTCGATGAAAACTGCTAGCGCCTCATTGGGGAGCTGATTGATACCTGCCGCCGCCGCTCGTCCCCCGCCGGTAGGAAATTGCTTGCAGACAATATCCGCACCGACGCGATTTTTTACCGGCGCTCTGACACTCACTAGGAACCCTTCAGTAATTTCAGTAAGCACCGCATGCGCACGATGCGGCGCATCGAGAGCGAGCTTATTACCGAGCACGCCACTGACACGCCGCGCCCACGGTTCATCGGGTAATTTAATCACTTTTATGGAATCTTCATTAATCAGTAAATCAGCCGCCTCTGCGAGGCTCATGTCCTCGCGATACCCCGACTGCAAGGTCAGCATTAAATCGGGGTCTTCCGCCAAACAAACATCAGGATCACCGTAGGGTAATAAACGCAGATACAGACTTTCAGGGTCAAAGTGGAGGTCACTGACCTGGGCACCATAGGCGTTGTAATTGATCAGGATTCCCAACTCTCGCCACCGATTCAAATCGGGTGCTGCAGGTAATGTTTGCGCAATACGCCTCGCAGTTTCGTCGAGGTTGTCGCCAAAACAGCCGACCACAGCCCAGCTAGCACCTGCCCCCGATAAATGACCGTTAACCAAGGCGGAGGTACACACCTCAGGCGCAGTGTTGATTAGAAGCTCTAATCCAGGAGCAGTCGGTAGCTCTCCCGAATTATGATGATCGACATAAAAGACCTCAGCTCCAAGGGCCAATAATCGGTCCAGTGCTGGCCGGTTCTTTTCAACAGCTACATCGAGTACCGTAATGAAGTCTCCCGCGTCAGCAAAAACTCGGCTGAGCAGCGCAATATCGCGCTTAACTCCTGTCACCAAAGTAGTGGAACGCGGTGAATGTTGCCGCAGCTGCAGCAGGGCGCAAATACCGTCGGCATCTCCATTAAAAACATCGAAATGCTTCATAGGGGCTTTGCCCTTATTAGCTCTTTGGGACTGATTGACTCGGGCCTACAGGTAAAACAGAGACATTCTCGGCTTGCGCGACTTGACGAGCGCGCTTGCCAACACGACCCTGCTTCAACCAAACAAAATCATGACGAATCTCATGAGCTTCGAACCCGCTCACATAATCCCTTAAGACTTTTGTAATAGCATCACAATCAAGATCAGCGCAGGCTTCAATTAAATTAGCCGTCACAACTTCGAGCACCTCAAAATCTATACTGTCCTCTTCAGCCCGCATGATCATGGGATGGCCAGTACCTGCAACCGAGGTACCCAACAATAGCTCTTCATGGAGCTTTTCACCGGGACGCAACCCGATAAATTCAATATCAATGTGCTCCGAGGACATGGCATCACCCTCTAGCTCATAACCACTTAAGCGAATCATTCGTCGCGCAAGATCAACAATTCGGACTGGCTCACCCATGTCCAGAACAAAAACATCACCACCAGTCCCCATCGCTCCAGTCTGCAAGACAAGTTGGGCGGCCTCTGTAATGCTCATAAAATATCTGGATACGTCGGGGTGTGTCACTGTGACTGGGCCACCAGACTCAATCTGCTCTCTGAATAAAGGCACAACAGAGCCTGAAGAACCCAGGACATTACCGAAACGCACAATGCAAAATCTTGTGGGGGTGTCGCGCTGCGCCAACCCCTGTACGATCAATTCGGCGTAACGCTTTGATGCCCCCATAATATTTGCGGGACGAACAGCCTTATCTGTAGAAACTAGGACAAAGGTCTCCACTCCAGCACGCTCGGCAGCGATGGCCGCCGACCAGGTACCATCCACGTTATTAGCCACGCCTTCAGCTACGTTATATTCCACCAGCGGAACATGCTTATAAGCCGCCGCGTGATAGACGGTTTGCACTTTAAAGGTCTTGTAAAGTGACTCCAATCTGCGCTCATCACGCACAGACCCCAGCAATGTCACAACGGGAAAACGATAATCTGCCTCATGGCATAACGCCCTGAGTTCTTGCTCAATGTTGTAAAGCGCAAACTCGGAGATATCGAGTAAGATAAGCTCGCGGGGCGCTGAAGCCATGATCTGTCTACACAGCTCAGAACCAATCGATCCACCTGCACCCGTGACCATGACAACCTTGTCATGAAGGCAACTGTCGATGAGCTCCGGATGGGGAGGAACAGGGTCCCGACCCAAAAGATCGTCGAGATCCACATCCTGAATTTGGTTTACACTCGCCCTGCCACCCACAAGCTCTGAAATCTTAGGTACTGTCCGCACGTGCACGGGTATACCCACCAGGGAATTAATAATTTCACGACGGCGTTCAGCAGATGCGGACGGTACAGCCAGCAGCACCTGAGCAATTTGCTGTTCCTTGACGAGGCTCTCTAATCCCTTAGAAGCAAATACGGGTCGACCATTGATAACCGTGTTGCGTAATGACGTATCGTCATCTACGAAGGCATACACCTCATAGTTTGTGCCATGGTTTAACGCGTGTAACAACTGCCTACCGGATTCACCAGCACCATAAATCACCACCCTTCTTGAGCCTCGCTCTGAGGATGCCTGATAAAATGCACGCGTTACCAAACGCACTGCGCCAGTGCCAAAAAACAGCAGCAGCCAAAAAATCCCCGGCGCCGAGGGTGCAACATCTAACTGCCAGTAAAAAATTGCCAAGGCAAAGCTCAGTGCGACAAGGGTTACCGCACCCACCAAGTCCCACACAGCATGAGGACCCATGTGTCTTATCAGAGAACGGTATAAACGCCGACCTACAAACACTGCAGCAGCAAAAGATATGATGCCGAGCAGCACGAGAAGTTCTAGGGTGCTGGCCGGGAAAAGTGGACGTTCGTGTCCCAAACTCGAGGACCCCATCAGCGCCAAACAAACCATACCCAAGTCGGTAACAAGCAGCACCGCAAACCGCAGCCCTCTCGATGGGCTCCAACGTTCGTATGTCTTATTGCCGAGAGCAGAGTTGCCTGCGTTTGGACGGGTGTGACTAAGACGCTGCGTAAGATGCTTTACCATTTAATTGCTTCATCCTGAATGCAATGTACTGAATTTCTTAACATCGAAGCCAGTAGTGCTGCAGAGCCGAGTAGTCTACGGTTTGCGAGACCCGTATGCTACCGCTATTAATGAAGGAATCGTGGAGAAAATTACCGTAATAATCGGGGGTTGACTGCCAAAAACCGCCCAAAATGCTAAGGGAAGCTGCCAAAAAATCTGCAGAGACAGCAGGCCAGCATTAATAGCAAGCGCCGACCCGCCAGCCCTTTTAAATCGTTGGTATGTATGTTCGCTATGAGCCTCTGCTGGTGACTTACCCTGTGCTAGGCGCTTTAATAAGGTGCAAGTAGCATCTGTTAAAAAAGGCATCATCAGAATGATCCAAGCAGCACCCAATCGGTAATCTTCTATGGCGGCATACAAACCGAGCCACCCTAGATAAAAACCCAGGAATACGGCACCACTGTCCCCCATGAAAATACGAGCTGGAGGCCAGTTTAGCCACAAAAAAGGCAGCAAAGCTGCAACCAGCAACAAAGCAAGATGAGCAACGCCTGATTTTTCGGGTAAGAACAAACTGATCGCGGCCAGACCAAGGCAAACACAAAGCGCTTGGGTGACGACCAAGCCATCGAGACCATCCATAAAATTGACGAGATTAATGGTCCAACCTAGTGCCAATACTGCCAACCCAATGACAAGAATGGGAGCCACCCCCAGCAGTGTTAACACGGTAACAACAGCAACAACCAGATAGACGAATAAGCGTAGCCAGGGAGGCAGTGACAATCGGTCGTCAATCAAGCCCACCAAAGCGACCAACAAACCACAGCCCTGCAAAACCACAAACCACCACGTGTTCTCATTGGCAAAACTGCTGGGCACCATCAGGGCCACTATGACTGCTATTGCGAAGCAAATACCTGCCCCTACGGGTGTTGGGGTCTGGTGCGCACTTCGGGCGTTGGGCCTATCTACAAAACCCCAACGATCCGCTAGGGACTGAAAACAGGTTAATAGCAATATTGATATCGAAAAAGCCAAAATAAAGGCCATCAGGCTGCACGCTCAGCTTCGGTGGCGCTCAGTAAACGCTCTAATGACCACGAAGCGTCGTTGAAAGGCTGGGCGCCGCTACTACCACACCAGTAATGCCCGCTTAAAGAGGCGACAATCGCCTGTGCTGGAGCCAACGGCAGTACTGCCAAACAAAATAAAAAAAAGCGCCACAGCGGTGCGGGCACTCTGAGGGTCGGTGTTTGTGTCAAAGCTTTCGCGATTCGAAAAGCTGAGTAACTTTGGCCATCGGTGACCGCTAACGCTTGCCCACTGGGCGTAAATTTAGACTCTGACCCCAACAGCAAAGAGACAATGAGGACCACGAGGTCTGGACGCGCCACTAAACTACGCTCACCTGTTACAGGCAGCGACACCGGCACTCGTCGCTGCCATTTTTTCAAGAGGGCGAGATTCGCTGTAAGCGTTCGATCGTAAACCAAGGCAGGTCTCAATATCACAAACTCGCATTCACTGACGCCCACTAATTTCGACAGCAAGGTTTCTGCCCGCCACTTCGATTGGGCGTAGAGCGACTCAGGCTTTGGCAATAGCGCAGCAGGCGTGCCAGGGTCATTTACACTCGCAGGAACCACATTCAGAGAGCTGAGAAATATGAATTGCTTCACGCCAGCAGCTACTGCCGCCGTCGCCAGCACGCCAGAGGCCTCGACATTAGCCACCTGATAGGCAGCTGCATTGCCCTTATTGTGCGCAATACCCGCGCAGTGAATAACAACCGTGATGTCAGCGAGAAGCTGCGAAAGGCCCTCGCAGCGGTTTAAATCCAAAAAACGATCACAGGAGCTTCTGCCAGCCGTAAGAACCGGAATATCTCGCTGCTTCAATGCAGCGTAGACAGCACTGCCAATGTAGCCCGAAGCCCCAGTAAGTAAAATCACGCCGAAACCGATGCGTGACCACAGCGATCACTCGAGAACAATGCGATCGCGGTTACGTGCAATGATTGAGTCGCCAATACCCTTAACTTCGATGAGCTCGTCGATGGTTTCAAACGGCCCGAAGGATTCACGATGCTCCACAATCCGGTAAGCCTTTGCCAGGCCAACGCCGGACAAACCCTCCGATAAAAGCTCAGGTGATGCGGTATTGATATTGACTGATTGAGACTGACTAACAGCAGGTGGAATCGAGACAGCCAAAGCGAAACAAAGCGCACTGATACCCACAATCTGGTGGACGGAAAACAATGCATAAATTTTGCCCCAAATGTTACGACTAGATCTGCTAAAACTACTATTGATGATAGACATCGCAATATGCTCCTGTTATTTGGTTTAACGAGCCTAAAGTGGCTCACAAACAGGTTATTAAATAATGTGCCTATCGAGGGCATCAGTGCTCCCCGTCGCCCTCACCCGGGCTCCAAAGATGACAAAATACGCTTGATCACCCTCACGGGATCGGCTGCCGTCGTAATAGAGCGCCCCACAACCAAATAATCAGCCCCCGCAGCAATCGCTGCTGCTGGCTCGACAACACGTTTCTGATCACCCACCGAATCACCTTTCAGACGAATCCCCGGTGTCACCAGAATAAATGCTGGATCTACGACTTTCCTCAACTCAACCGCCTCTCGCGCGGAACACACAACGCCGTCCAGTCCGGCTCGTTCCGTAAGCTTCGCTAATTCCACAACACGCGACAACGCAGGCCCTTGAAAACCCACCTCAGCAAGATCCGCCTCTGCCATACTTGTCAGCACAGTCACAGCTGTGAGTAATGGTTTATTTTGCCGACCTGCCAGTGCCTCATGTGCCGCCTTCATCATTGATGACCCGCCAACCGCATGGACGTTGATCATCCAAACACCAAGGTCTGCCGCAGCAGACACAGCATTTGCAACCGTGTTGGGAATATCATGAAACTTAAGATCTAAGAACACATCGAAGCCACGATCAACCAGTCGCTCGACCGCCATGGGACCGGTCCTGGTGAACAACTGCTTCCCAACCTTCAGTCGACAGATTGATGGGTCTAGTCGATCGGTGAGCCGTAGAACGTTATCGAGATCATCAAAATCGAGCGCGACGATCAAAGCCTTATTATCAACCATTTAACGCCTCACCTGCTGTTCCTAAGTCACGGATGGTGCCCCAATGCTTACAGCCA
The DNA here is from genome assembly GCA_029253705.1 of Luminiphilus sp. Classification (GTDB taxonomy): domain Bacteria; phylum Pseudomonadota; class Gammaproteobacteria; order Pseudomonadales; family Halieaceae; genus Luminiphilus. The sequence continues at coordinate 10,600 of JAQWYY010000105.1, forward strand.
GGACAATACCAGTGCAGTTGCTGGTTGCGAAATCCGCAGTGAGTACAACGATAAGAAAACCGTTGATCAATAATCTTCTCAATGGTTTCCCGCTCTAGAGACTCATCATCCCCCGCTTCTGCCGAGTCGTGGAGACTCATTAGCAATGCCACACCGCGCAGCGAGGGTTTATCCTTTAAGCTAATTCGCAAAAAGTCTTTTGCCGCATCTTTGCCAATCGTGGCATGTAGCTCGTCAACAATAGCCAGGGCCAGAGGCGTCGTCGGCGCCTTTTTAAAACAGCCCTCAAGGTAGGACCGTAGATTTTTTCTGGTGCCCACCGCATCCATTGCCTCTCTCATGAGAGGCGTGACCTCTGCCAAATAGTCAGGGGCCTGCTCAAAGACCGTCTTTAATGCCTTGATGCTCTGCTCCGGCTGTCCCGCAGCTAACTCGAGGGCACCCAAGGACAGGGCGGCACGAACACAAGACTTGTCGTAGCGGACCGCTTTCGCCAGCAGTTCTCGCCCCCCGCCGTAGTCACCACATGATCGTGCCAACTCCGCTTGCTCACAACAATAATGTGCCAACAACACGCGAACCGGCTGCCCCACCTCGGCAGCCGCGTTATCGGCAGACTTAATCAAACTTCGTTTGGGCAGCAGTTCCTCAGCCACCTCACAGGCTGCGGACCAGTCGCTTTGAGCCTCATAAATTTCAAGCAAGTGACGTCGCGCTACTCTGCGGTGATTACCCGACTCTGCCACAAGGTCAATCAATAACTTTTCAGCCCGATCGAAAAGGCCTGCAGAAATATAGTCTCGGGAGAGCTCAAGGTGAGCCAAATGCAGCTGAGTCTGCGGCAAGCTGGGACGAGCCAGTAGATTTTGATGAACCCGTATAGCGCGCTCCACTTCGCCACGCCGACGCAAGACATTACCCAATGCAATATGGGTATCAAAGGTCTCCGCATTGACCTCCAGTGCCTGGGTAAAGGCATCGATAGCATTATCCTGACGGCCATCGAGAAGAAAGTTCAAACCTCGATAATATTCAGAGGGAGGCCTTGCAGAATTACCCCAGACCGAGGGGCGATTACCACGTCGCCCCAGCCACCAGCCAGCACCGATAGCAGCGGTTAATGTGAGTAATAAAACAAAGTCAGTCACTCTCGCTGATTCCAAAGCGCCTCAGTCGATCTACTTCAAGCTCAAGCTTCTTATGTTGCCGCCGCAAACGCACATTACCCGCTCGCAGCCGAAGGGTCACAAGCAGGCCACCAAGCAGGCCCATTACGCACCCTGCGGCGAAAAACAAAAGCAACCAAAGTGCGACGGCTCGCTCTGAAAATTGTACGACGAGCAAATCTAGGGCAACCGGATCGGTATTTTGCAGTGTAAACAACGCGCCCAACACAACTGCTGTGCCAATAACGAGCAAACTCAGTAAAACTCGCAGAAGCGCCACAATCAGAATCCAGCTTTTAGTGAACGATTTACGCGTTCCCGTAGTTCCTTGCCCGGCTTAAAATGGGGGACATGCTTACCTTCCAGGTCAACACTATCGCCGGTTTTAGGATTGCGCCCCTGACGAGGCTCTCGATAATGCAACGAAAAGCTACCAAAACCACGAATTTCAATACGCTCGCCACTGGACAGTGTTTCTGCCATGTGTTCAATCATCAACTTCACCGCCAGTTCCACATCTTTAGTACTCAGCTGCGACTGTTGAGAGGCTATTAATTCAATGAGCTCGCTTCGGGTCATAGACTTATATTCAGCGTTTCGGGTGGATCATTTTCTAACGTCAGCCAAATCTTTTCAAGTTACTAATTTGCATGACTTTTTTAATACAAAAGCGCCGGGAAGAAATTTTGACCGTCTTACAAAAATAAACCAGGGAATTGAGATCAAGCTAAGTTAAAAAATCGGTACCAGACGTGGGGAAAATTGGCTGCCTCATTGACCGACGTAACGATCAAAATAAGCACTACCGTGTTTGACACCTCATTGCGTGTAAAACCATAAATATAAAAAAAGGCCGGCATAAAGCCGGCCTTTAACTAACACCTTTGCGGCTTACTGGCTGTCCATTTTCGCCTTGATCAGATCACCAATAGTACCGGGTGAGGCCGCCTC
>JAQWYY010000112.1 GCA_029253705.1 Luminiphilus sp.
AGCCTTGGAAGAACGAGTGAGTGTTGGATCGATCTCAATTTATATGGTCACCAGCTAGTTTTTCATGACTGCGGTGGCGAAACTCTCCCAGAAATGCTCAATCCTGTGGATCAACACGCCATTCCGATACCACATTTCGGGATTGTGGTGACACCTCCTAGCTTTGATGCCCTCGCAGCGCGTCTCAATGGCAAAGTCGATTGGATTTTAGAACCCAGCGTTCGCTTTGAAAATACCGCCGGTGAACAGAAAACACTATTTTTTCGGGATCCTAATAATTATGCCCTGGAATTTAAAAGCTTCGCTGATGACCGCTTTCTTTTCGAACCTTTCGAAGACTGAGTAAACCCGTGACGAACCAAGAACAACCAGCCTCGAAGCCTCAGAGAGCTCCTGCGCTCGCCGCTGAGCTCACTTACATATAGCGGGTAGGATCACTCACACCTGCCTCAAAAAATCCCTGCGCTCTCAGCCGACAGCTGTCACAGCGACCACAAGCCATACCCTCGTCACTCGCCTGATAGCAGGACACCGTCTGTCCATAATCAACGCCCAGAACCATGCCACGAGAGATGATTTCAGCTTTGGTCAAATCAATAATAGGAGTGCAAATTTTTATGGGGTCTCCCTCAACACCGGCCTTGGTAGCAACCGCCGCCAAAGCACCAAAAGCATCAACAAATTCTGGGCGACAGTCGGGGTACCCGGAATAATCAACCGCGTTGACACCAATATAAATTTCCGATGCGCCAATAACCTCTGCCCAACCTAAAGCAATCGATAGAAAAACCGTATTACGCGCCGGAACATAAGTAACGGGTATTCCTTCCGTGGGCTCGACCGGCACATCAATCGCATCGTCAGTGAGTGCAGAGCCACCAATACCTCGTAAATCGAGGCTAACCGTCTTGTGGATGATACCTTCAAAGCTTGCTGCAACTCGTGCTGCTGCGCTCAGCTCGGCGCTATGACGCTGGCCATAGTCAAAACTTAAGGCATAACACTCGCGTCCGGCCGCATGAGCCATAGCCAGTACAGTTGCAGAATCTAATCCACCAGAAGTCAGCACCACCGCTTTCATAACTTTGCGTCCTTTAATGACCCGGCGCATCGTTCCAGAGCAGTTTATGCAGTTGCAACTGAAATCGACCCGGCACCCTATCCTGCAACAGCCACTCTGCGAGCTCTCGGGGCTCTAACTCCCCGTGGGTAGGAGAAAATAATATATCGCCCACTCGGCCTGCCAGCGCCAGCTCATCAAGCTTAAAGCGGGCCCAATCGTAGTCACGGCGACTGCTGACCACAAACTTTATCTGATCATGGGGGGTTAACTCGGCAATGTTGCCCCAAAGATTTCTATGGGATTCACCAGAATCAGGGGCCTTGAGGTCCATAACTCGACTAACGCGCCGATCAACGTCAGCGATAGGCAGGGCACCACTAGTCTCCAGTGATACCTCATACCCCTCGTCACACAACTGCTTTAAGAGTGGCAGACTTTCTGGCTGTGCCAAGGGTTCGCCGCCTGTCACACAAACACGCGGGCAAGAAAAACTTTCTATCTGCTGCAAAATCTGACTTAGGGTTAAAACCTTGCCGCCAGAGAATGCATATTCGGTATCACACCAAACGCACCTCAGAGGGCAGCCCGTCAACCGTACAAAAACCGTAGGCAGCCCTACGCTTCTCGCTTCGCCTTGCAGCGAGTGAAAAATCTCTGTGATGCGAAGTTCTGAATCGGTCAAAGCAGTCATGTTGGACGCTTAAAAATTCTCGTCCAAAAAATCTCGCGACAGCTGCGCCGCCGGGTGCCCCGAATATTCTCGTATGACCTGATCAAGGTACTCCCGAGAGCGCTCTCGGTTGCCCTTTAGAAAGTGTACTTTGCCCAGTTTATACATTGCATCTGGCACTTTTGCGTTGTCAGGATATTGATCGAGCAGCAGCTTGAAGTTTTGCCGTGCCAATTCTGGTTCAGCTGGGTCTACAACAAGATAGAGCTCTCCCAGCCAATAATGCGCGTTTGGCGCATAGGCACCCAGCGGATAGCGGCCTAAAAATTCCTGAAAAGCGTTAACGGCCGCTGCAAAATTGCGAGACTTCACGTAACCATAGGCCGCTTGATATGCAGACTCTTCTGCAGGATCGGCTGCTGCAGGTTTAGTCATTGGTCTTAAGGGTACATCGGTAACAGTGGACGAGGGCGCAGATCCACCGAAGGTCAGGCCAGCACCGTCGCCCGCAGCATTACCTGACGCTCTAACATTGTCCAATTCAGCAAACCTGCGATCCAGGTCAATATATCGCTCAAGGCTTTGTTCCTTAAGACGCCTGATTTGTGACGTTTGCTCTTCAACCAGGCCATTAAGACGACGTACCTCTTCCTGCAGCTGCTGAAGTTGAATTACCAGTGTGCCAGCATTTAGGGTCGTATCGGCATCGTCCGCACCCGCTTCAATGGGCATGGCAGTGGTCGTAAGGCCCGAGTAGGGCCTCACGCCACCTTGCTCCACAGGCTGCACAGCGGGATTTGTATCCCGCACCGAGGGGGTCGAGTTTTCTCGCTCGGCCTCAACATCAATAAAGCTTTGAGCGGAAGCCCCGGAAATCACCGCAAAAATAAAAAAGCCGGTTATGACCGGCTTGGTTTGACTCAGTTTCAAGGGAAACTTGCCTTATTTGAGCTCAACGCGACGATTTTGTGACCAATTCGCCTCGCTAGATCCAAATGCCACGGGGTTTTCTTCGCCGTAGCTAATGGCCTCAATGCGATAACTCGGTACACCATTGGCAACCATGTAATCCCGGACCGCATTGGCACGGCGCTCACCAAGCGCTAGGTTGTACTCTCGGGTGCCACGCTCATCTGTGTGACCCTCGAGGCGCACACTGCTGTCATTAGAAAGCAGTACTGCAATGTGAGCATCGACCGCCATTCGAGCGGCATCGGTCATAGAAGAACTGTCAAAGTCAAAGTAAAAGACTGTGCCGGCAGACATTGCCGCTTCTTGCAACTGCTGCTGCTCCGCAGCGGCAGCAGCCTCTGCTTGCGCCTGTGCCTCACTAGCTGCGTTCTGGGCAGCAGCTTGTTCAGCCGCAGCCGCTTCTGCTGCAGCCGCTTCAGCTGCTGCGCTATCGTTTGTTTCATTGCCTGAACAGGCAGCTAATAACAAAGAACCGAAAAGGATGCTGGCAAATTTGCCGGCTACTGGAAGTGCTTTCATGAGTCCGTCCTGTCTGAAAATTTGTTGGATAAACCACAGGCGTTAATGTAGCGCATCCTTCAACAAATTGCTGGCTGATTCCGAAATTTAATTGGAATCTCGCTGTCAAAGCATCAAATTTTATGTCTCACACGCCTTTTACTTCAACGACACTCGTCAACTTAAGGCAAATAAGGCGACCAGGCAGGTTCTTGCACTTCGCCATCCCTAGCGGGCAAATTGAAGCTAACTCCACCATCAACCGCAACGGCACCCAAAATACTTTTGCCATTACGCTTGGTGGCATAAAGAACAATGGAACCATTTGGGGCGATTGTTGGGCTCTCATCCAGACTGGTGGTCGTCAAGACAGTTAATCGCTCTGTCACAAGGTCGTGAACAGCAATGTGATAAGCGCCGTTTTGCTGGTGGACTAACGCTACATTACGACCATCCTGTGCAACACGCGCCCTAGCGTTATAGCGTCCCTCGAAAGTCACGCGTGTCGTGTTACCACTTTTAAGATCATAACGATAAATTTGCGGTCGCCCCCCACGATCGGAGGTAAACAAGAGAGACTGGCCGTCGGGCATCCAAGTGGGTTCTGTATCAATAGCGTAGTGCTTAGTCAGTCGGGTAAGACGCTTAGACGCAAGATTCATAAGATAAATGTCTGGGCTGCCATCTTTGCTCAGCACCATAGCCATAGAATTTCCGTCAGGTGAGAACACGGGTGAATTATTGAGCCCCTTAAAATTTGTCAGTTGCTCTCTAGCACCGGTGCGCAAGTTTTGCCGGTAAATGGCAGGACGGGACGTCTCGAAAGACACATAAGCAACCTCATTGCCATCGGGTGACCATGATGGGCCAAGAATAGGCTCTCGGCTTTCCAACAAAACGATGGGTCTAGCGCCGTCAGAGTCGGCGAGTGTCAGTCGATAAAAGTCTTTCCCCGCCGGATTTCGAGTCACCGAGACATAAAGCAACCGGGTCGCAAAAGCCCCGGGTATACCCGTTAGTGTCTCGTAAACCTCATCGGCGATTTTATGTGCCAACATTCGCACTTCCGACGCGGCTCCCGTGATCACCCCCCCGTCCATGGACTGCTCTCGGGCGCTGTCGAAGAGCTGCCAGTTCAGCCTCAAGTTGCCTTCGGCAGCCAATTCGTAGCGACCAATCAAGACATAATCACTGTTTATTGCACGCCAATCACGAAAATATATCTCCGAGCCACGTGTCGGGTAGCTCAGCATATCTCTGCGGCTTACAGGAGAAAATTGGCCACTGCGAGCAAGATCTGAATCAATAATACGTGCCACATCCTCCGGCGACGCCCCGGGTCCTGACCAACCAAAGGGCACCACAGCAATTGGCGTTGGATTGTCGATTCCTCGGGTAATTTCTATTTGCAGCTGGGCCAAAGCAGGAAAAGTTGCAATACCCAAGCTTAAAACAACAACTCGCAATAAGTAGGACATTAATACCTCAGATCTTCTGGGCGGAAAATTAGCTGGAAGCGGCGAAAGTCCCGCTCAAATACAGCACGTTCTAAAGATTTTACCTCAGAAAAGCGCGCGACTTTTTCTACGGCATTCACCGCACTTCTGTCAAAGGCCACATTACCGCTAGACTCCAGCACCGTCACTCCCACTACATCGCCAGTCGGCACCAACGCTATTTCAAGAATAGCGACCATACTGTTACGCGCCGAAGGCGGACGGGTCCAGCGGCCAATCACCGCCTGCTTGATAACGGCCGCCACCTGGTCACTCACAGAACCCACACTTCCTGTTTGAGAATTCTGTTCTGCTGCCAACACAGATTCAATATCACTGAGGGTTTCTTGACTCAGCTGCTCTGACGTACGCTCGGGTGTCGATACCTCCAACGGATTTTCAAGCTCCACAGAAGGTTTTGGTGTCACCGCAACAGGCGCAGGCTCTTGAATGGGCTTCGGCTTGGGCTTGGGCTTGGGCTTGGGCTTGGGCTTGGGCTTAGGTTTAGGCTTGGTCTGCGACTTCAAGGAATCTGCTGTCACCAATGTCGCCTGAATTGCTACAGGGCTGCTTGTGCGCGCCTCTATCGACACCGGCCCGGTCCAGCGCACGATAAGTAAACCCACAACCAAACCGTGTATTGCCAGCGTCAGCATAACGGGCGCTCCAAACCATGTGACTCGGTCTGAAAAGCTGCTCACGGGACCATCGGTTCTTCTGTAACCAACCCCACTGAGGACGCCCCAGAGGCTTGTAGCGCAGACATCACTTCTACCACTCGTCCATAAGGGACGGCGGTATCACCCCAGACTAGCACCGGTTTATCGGGGTCGCGCCGCAATACGGCGGCAACGCGCTGTTGTACGGTAACCAACTCGAGGGCCTGCTTGTCATTGCGACCCAAGTTAATAAATAGTTGGCCCGATTTATCGACCGACACGATTAAGGGCTCACTGTCCTGATTTTGAACCGGCTCAGCCGCGGCATCGGGAAGATCCACTTTTACCCCTTGCATAAGCATAGGGGCGGTTACCATGAAAATAATCAGAAGCACCAACATGACATCAATGTAGGGAACTACGTTTATTTCGGCGACGGCTCGACGTTTACGCATAGGTTTTAACCCGCGCTGCGCCGTGCGCGCTGAGCGTAAGTTTGGCGCTGAAGTATTCCGGAAAATTCGTCGACGAACGTATCATAACGGTTAATCAGACTATCGGAGCGTGAGGCAAAACGGTTGTAAGCCAACACTGCGGGAATGGCTGCAAACAGCCCCATGGCCGTTGCGATCAAAGCTTCCGAGATGCCCGGAGCAACGGTTGCGAGTGTCGCTTGAGTCGCATTAGCGAGACCACGAAATGAATGCATAATGCCCCAAACAGTCCCGAATAAACCGATATAGGGGCTAGTGGAACCAACGGATGCCAAGAACGGTAAATTTGCCTCAAGCCGATCGCTCTCCCTCAGGGTAGCGACTCGCATCGCGCGTCGTGCGCCTTCAAGTATGGCGTCAGCTTCAATGTCTGACTGCTGAGACAATCGCGAAAACTCTTTAAAACCCGCTCGAAAAATGCTTTCTACACCAAGCGGTGTAGCTCCATCAGCTAGTGCATCATTACCCTCTCGATAAATTTGTGCGAGATCAACGCCCGACCAAAAATGCGCCTCGAAGGTCGTTAGCTCTTCAGTCATTCGCCGATACAACATCACCCTCTGAACAATCAAATACCAAGATGAAATCGAAGCCAATAAAAGAATCAGCATGACCACCTGCACAGTCCCACTAGCGCCGATGATCAGCTCCAGAATGCCCAACTCTTCGTTCACATAAACCTCCCTATGTTCCTAGCCCTGCAGATCTGTGATTTTTTGGCGCATAGCGGTCGGAATGCGGCGCGGCCGGCCGTGTTCACTGCTCACCAGTGCCAGAGTGACCTGCCCCTCTGCCAAACAGGTTGAATCCCGCATCGCCGTTTGCACAAAGGTTAGGGTCGCGGCGCCCATTTGCGTGACACAGGCAGTTGCCCGAATCCATTCATCAAGTCGTGCAGGGCTTCGGTAAGTGACCCTTGCCTCCGAGACGACAAACATGAGGTTCTCATCGGGAAATGCCGGCTTCTCGTAGCCTAATGAGCGCATAAATTCAGTACGTGCACGCTCAAAATACTTAAGGTAGTTGACGTAATAAACAATACCTCCAGCGTCGGTGTCCTCTATGTAGACCCGCATAGGTAGGGAAAATTCCCCAGACTGAGGCAATGTCACCGATCGAGATCCAAGCCTAGAGAAAGCGTCTTGTCTCGATCAGCTTTAGGCATCGACATGCCAAAATGTCGATAGGCGGCTTGCGTCACCATGCGTCCGCGAGGTGTGCGCAGCAAATAACCCTGCTGAATGAGATAAGGCTCGAGCACATCCTCCAATGTGCCACGCTCCTCTGATAACGCAGCGGCAAGGCTGTCTACCCCCACAGGACCTCCCTCAAACTTTTCAATAAGCATCAGCAAAAGACGACGATCTAGGTGATCGAGGCCAAGCTGGTCAACATTCAGCATGTCTAACGCCTGCTGAGCGATCAATTCAGTGATCCGCCCGTCAGACTTCACTTCCGCATAGTCACGCACTCGACGCAGAAGGCGATTAGCAATGCGCGGGGTACCTCGCGCACGTCGCGCCATCTCCATGGCCCCCGCATCATTTACCGGAATCTCCAGCAATTTTGCCGAGCGGGCTACAATTTTGGCGAGATCATCGACCTCATAGAACTCGAGGCGCTGCACAATACCAAAACGATCTCGTAGCGGAGAGGTTAAGAGCCCCGCTCGAGTTGTAGCACCCACCAGGGTGAAGGGGGGCAGGTCGAGCTTGATAGAACGGGCAGCGGGCCCCTCTCCAATCATAATATCCAGCTGATAATCCTCCATAGCTGGATAAAGAATTTCTTCGACATAGGGACTGAGCCGGTGTATCTCATCAATAAACAAGACATCACCCGGTTCTAGATTTGTCATGAGCGCGGCAATATCTCCAGCCTTCTCGAGCACGGGGCCACTCGTCGTTTTCAATGCCACCCCCATCTCATGGGCGATGATACTCGCGAGTGTTGTCTTGCCTAACCCGGGGGGGCCAAAAATCAGAGTGTGGTCAAGGGGTTCACGTCTTTGTTTTGCAGCAGCCAGAAAAATCTCCATCTGCTCGCGCACAACGCGCTGACCCAAATAGTCCTTGAGGGATTTGGGCCTAATAGCGCGATCCAACTGCTCATCAGCGCGGGCTCCCTGCTCTGGAGCGATTAATCTATCCGTCTCGATAGTCATCGATTACCCTTCGGAGCTGACGCCTTCAAGGCCCGACGAATAAGCTCTTCGCTGGATTCGATCGACTCATCATCGACCGCTGCGACTAGCCGAGATGCCTCGGGAAGTTTGTAACCCAATGCGACCAGTGCTTGCTCGGCTTCTGTGCGACTGTCCATTGCCGGTGCTACCGACACAAATTGATCTGGGGCCCCAGGTATCGACGGTGACAGCTCCTCAAGCCATTTACCGGCCTTATCACGCATCTCCACCAACAATCGTTCGGCGGTCTTACGTCCAACGCCCGGTAGTGCCACCAGCGTGGCGACATCATCTCGTTGCAAACATTGGGCGAAGGCACGGGCATCGAGGCCCGAGAGCAACGCTAGGGCAAGTTTAGGCCCTACTCCACTCACTTTGATCAACTCACGAAAAAGACGCCGATCGGCCTCTTCCCTAAAACCATATAGTAGCTGAGCATCTTCTCTAACCACAAAATGCGTCAGTAGCGTCACCTCCTCTCCTACCTCGGGAAGATCAAATAGGGTTGTCATGGGGACCTGCAGCTCGTACCCAATTCCACCGACATCCAAAAGTAATTCTGGCGGCCGCTTTACTATAAGACGACCGCGTAAAAATCCTATCATTAGGCGTACTCAGCGGGACCTGCCACGGCTTCGAGCCGTAGCAGGAATATGTTTAAGCGATTGGCTGGAATGCAAATGACACAGCGCAGCTGCAAGCCCATCAGCCGCGTCCTCTTTGGGTGCAGCCGGCAACTTGAGCAATATTTTTACCATATGTTGTACCTGCTCTTTGCTAGCGGCCCCAGTGCCAACAACCGCCAGTTTTATTTGGCGTGCCGCATATTCATGTACGTTCATGCCTCTGTGAACACAAGCCGCCATCGCGGTGCCACGAGCATGTCCGAGTTTCAGTGCTGAATCGGGATTTCGCGCCAAGAACACCTCTTCAATTGCCAGCTCATCAGGATGAAATTCATCGATAATGCTGTTTAGTGAAGAAAATAACACACCCAGCCTAGGCCCGAGGGGCTGATCTACCGGCAATCGAATAATTCCGCTGGTCACGTATACCGCCGCTGTGCCCTCGGTCCTGATGACGCCAAATCCCGTTTTTCTCGAGCCGGGGTCTATACCCAGAATCGTGGTCATGGCAACTCCCTTGTCGCTGCCTACATTCTGACTGAAACCGAGCCCAGCGTCACAAAAAGCGTATTGTCTGTGTTTTTAATTGTTTTTAGTCCCGTCGGTACGGCGCAATTTAATACTCAACTCGCGCAACTGACCATCACTCACGCGCCCGGGCGCTTCAGTCATCACGCAAGATGCCGTTTGAGTTTTAGGAAATGCAATAACATCTCTGATCGATTGCCCACCGACCATCAATGTCACCAATCGATCTAGGCCGAACGCCAAACCACCGTGGGGTGGAGCACCATACTGCAGGGCCGTCAAAAGAAAACCGAATTTCTCGGCAGCTTCATCCGCCTGAATATTCAAGACATCAAACACAGCCTGCTGCATATCTGGGCGGTGTATTCTAATGGAGCCCCCTCCAAGTTCGGACCCGTTCAGGACCATGTCATAGGCGCGGGATAGCGCCTCGGCCGGATTTTCCCGCAATGCGGCTTCGTCGCATGAAGGCGCTGTGAAGGGGTGATGCAGTGGTGTTAATCCGCCTTTGCCATCCTCTTCAAACATGGGGAAATCAACAACCCACAAAGGAGCCCAGCCTGCGTCGATAAGCCCCAAGTCCTCCGCCACCTTGAGCCGCAAAGCCCCTAAGGACTCGTTAACAACCTTACGCTTGTCAGCGCCGAAGAAAATAATATCGCCGTCTTTGGCCTCAAGCCGGTCCATCAACTTGTGGACAACGTTCTCAGGCATGAATTTTAGAATGGGAGATTGCAAACCCTCCAACCCTTGGGCCAGATCGTTTACCTTGATCCACGCCAGACCTCGAGCTCCATAAACGCTGACATGGCGGGTGTAATCATCAATCTCTTTCCTTGACAACTTAGCGCCACCATTTACCTTCAGCGCGGCAACACGACCAGTCGCATCCTGAGCGGGGCCACTAAACACCTTGAACTCAACATCCGCCATCAGGTCGTCTATGGATACAAGCTCTAGCTTAATACGCAAATCGGGTTTATCTGAACCGTACCGCTCCATAGCCTCATGCCATGTCATATGCGGAAATTCGCCGAGCTCTACGTTTAGATGTTCTTTGAATACCGAGCGAACCAAGCCCTCAGACAGGCCCATAATGTCAGACTCATCCAAAAACGAAGTCTCTAAATCGATCTGAGTGAATTCAGGCTGACGATCAGCCCGTAAGTCCTCATCTCTGAAGCATCGGGCTATTTGGTAATACCGATCAAAGCCCGACACCATTAAGAGCTGCTTGAACAACTGCGGAGATTGGGGCAGGGCAAAAAAATCGCCCTCGTGGGTTCGGCTAGGCACTAGATAATCCCGGGCACCTTCCGGTGTGGCTCGCGTCAAAATAGGCGTCTCAATGTCGAGAAAACCTTGTCCATCTAAGTACTGCCGAATCGATGAGGTTAGTCGAGCGCGAAACATCAGATTGTTCTGCATCTCTGGACGCCGCAAATCCATATAGCGGAACTTTAGTCGCACATCCTCACCAACTGTGTGATGCGCATCCAAAGGAAAAGGAGGTGTCGCAGACTCGCTCAACAATTCAATATCTTTACCGAGTATCTCTACAGATCCCGTTGCCATTGCGGCGTTGATAGTGCCTTCACCACGGGCACGAACACGACCCGTAATTTTTAAAACATATTCGCTGCGCACACGGTCAGCAAGAGCAAAAGCCGATTCGGTGTCAGGATCAAAAACGACCTGCACAATGCCCTCACGATCACGCATGTCTAGAAAAATCACCCCACCGTGGTCGCGGCGCCGATCAACCCACCCATAAAGCGTTACCGTGTTATCGATATCCGATTCACTAACCAGGCCGCAGTAATGTGTTCGCATACTCTTTTCACCATGTCCCCGCAGGGACTCAAACGTCCGTTACTTTGCGGTCGTATTATCTGACTGACCGGAAGACTTCTTCCCTGCTCCAGATGTACCAGACGCATCACTACTCCCCGTCTTGGACCCACTCTCACTTTTTACTGCACCCGATGCCTCACCGGAGCTATTTTTTTCTTTACCATCACCCGCCAGATTTTTCTGGTTTCCTGTCTTAAAGTCGGTCTCATACCAGCCACTTCCAGCTAATCTAAAAGCCGGAGCACTTACTTGCTTGCGCAGCGTTTCCTTCCCACATTCAGGGCAGGTTGTAAGCAGTGCATCTGACAGCTTCTGTAAGGCTTCGAGCTGATGTGAGCAGTCACTGCACCGGTAGTCATAAATCGGCACGTCGGTGTCTCCCAACAGGAA
>JAQWYY010000117.1 GCA_029253705.1 Luminiphilus sp.
GCCGCTAAAGAGTCTGGATTGTTTTTATTCGTCGATACCGATTTACGCGTTGATTTGGTGGAGGCGCGCATCGACTTCAACAAACAGCGCCTGGCAGATCTTAATCTGAACCTAGATGATGTCGCACGTCAGGTGGCTTTGCTCAATTCAGAGGGCTACGTAACCCGTTACGATGACCGTGGCAGGGCTTATCGTGTTATTCCCAAAGTCGCCCAGTCGGAGCGAGACTCGCCAGATGCCATTCTGGACTTTCCCATTCGCACATTAAATGGCGAGCTTATTCCCTTAGGCGCTATCGCCACGCTAGAACGCACAACCTCGCCCCGAGCATTGACTCGATTTCAGCAAAAAAACGCCTTCAAAATTTTTGGCGGCATGATTCCTGGCACTACCAAGGAGCAGGGCCTCAGCTTTATTGAAAAGACCGCGGCCGAAATTTTGCCCGATTACTACATTCTTGATTACACCGGCGAATCAAGAGAACTGCGTAGCGAAGGCAATACCCTGCTGGGCGTTCTGCTAGCGGCGATGGCGCTAGTATTTTTTGTTTTAGCTATTCAATTTAACAGCTTCCGTGATCCGCTAATTATTTTGCTGGGTTCCATTCCACTCGCACTATTCGCTGCGCTGTCTATCACCTTCGTCAATCTCACCACCGTCAACATTTACTCGCAGGTGGGGCTCATCACCCTCGCTGGACTGGTTGCAAAAAACGCAATTCTTATCGTTGAGTTTGCCAATCAGGCCCAGCGCGAGGGCTTAGATAAAATCGCTGCGATTCGTGCAGCCTCGGTGGGTAGGCTGCGTCCAGTGCTGATGACAACCGGTGCCACCGTACTGGGGCATTTGCCCTTGACGTTAGTTACCGGTGCCGGTGCCGAAGCGCGCAATAGCATTGGCTTCATTTTGGTGGTGGGCATGCTCATAGGCACATTTTTCACGCTCGTGCTGTTACCTGCCATTTATGCGGTGTTAGCTTCTGACCATCGCTACGATGAGGAAGGCGCAAAATTGGGAGCAGCAGAAACCATAATGGCCAATCCTGAGAGTCTGTCTTGACCTCAGCCGTCTCCACAGGTTTAATACGCGGCCTCCGTAGTAGGTCATCAGCACATTGCCCAGGTAGCTCAGTCGGTAGAGCAGGGGATTGAAAATCCCCGTGTCGGCGGTTCGATTCCGTCCCTGGGCACCAAATTTTAAAAACATCCTGCTAAGCATTCAGAGTGATGGCCGCCTATTGGGCACCACTCTTGAAGGACACGTTGTTATTTTTGTCTCCCAATTTTTTTAGCCAGCACAAAGCCCCAGTGCTGACCATCACCGATGAGACACCCCATCGAACACGAACCGCAAAGGCCATCGCTGCATTTTTGTTTGACAAACACATCGTTGCTCAACAGCGCCTCTGCTAATTTCTTATCAGCAGGGTTATGAAGAGTGATGTCAGTAAACTCGTGGCAGTTAAAGCTGCGGATACCGATATCCGAGCGTGTCTTGTGTGTAATTCCAGAGCTGCTGCGCCTGGGCATCGTCTTCCGCCCAAGGCTTCACTGTGGTCAGTTTGCAGTTGTACCAATAGCCGCCCGTCTGATCTGCCACCTTGTCGTCGGTACACAGATAAATCGAGGTTTCCGCACCTTTTTGCGGTCCGCGGAAAAACGGTTTCAATAAAATAGGAATAATTTTTGCGATGAGCTCGCCATGTTGTTTGCCAATATCAGTCGCAACCGCGCCCGGGTGCAGGCAGTTTACCGTTACCCCCTTACCAGCAAGTCGCTGCGAAAGTGTGCGGGTAAACAGTATATTGGCCAATTTGGAGCGACCGTAGGCTTCGAACATTTTGTAGCTCTGTTGCAACTGAATATCGTCAAATCCCATGCTTTTTACGAAACTATGTGCACCTGACGCCACATTGACAATCCGCGCACCGGGTGCGGCTTCGAGGATGGCTGGCAGCAACAGGCCCGTTAGCAGAAATGGCGCAAAGTGATTAACCGCGAGCGTCTCCTCATATCCATCCAGAGTTTCCCTGCGATGAGAATTAATGAGACCTGCATTGTTCAGTAGCACGTCGATGGGGAGCCCAAGATCCAAGACCGA
>JAQWYY010000124.1 GCA_029253705.1 Luminiphilus sp.
CGATTGATGGCGGGTTTAGACAAGCCCAGCACCGGACGCATTCTGTCATCTGGTACAGACGTCACTAACCAGCGGGTGCAGCTGCGCAATGTTGCAATGGTTTATCAGGAGTTCATCAATTATCCCGGCATGACAGTCTTTGACAATATCGCGTCCCCTTTGAGGTTGAAGGGCCAATCTAAAGCAGATATTGATTGCACGGTTCGAACCACCGCGGAGATGCTCAAGTTAAGCTCGGTTTTACAACGTAGGCCATTGGAGCTTTCAGGCGGGCAACAGCAACGTTGCGCTCTGGCTCGGGCCTTGGTGAAAGGAGCCGAACTGGTTTTATTAGATGAGCCACTGGCTAATTTAGACTACAAATTACGCGAGGAATTGCGCGCTGAAATTCCTCGAATTTTTGAACAGGCGGGCAGCATTTTTGTTTATGCCACCACAGAACCTGAGGAGGCGTTATTGCTTGGTGGCAACACGGCGACCCTTTGGGAAGGGCAAGTTACGCAATTTGGCTCAACGCTATCGGTGTATCGCCACCCTGAAACTCTAACGACAGCGAGGGTTTTTTCAGATCCTCCCATGAATTTTATTGCCGTGAAAAAAACCGCTGATGCCCTGTCTTTAATTGATGGGGCGGTGCTGCATGTTCGCGATCAGTGGGCTGGGCTTCCCGATGGCAAATACACCTTAGGGTTTCGTGCGCATCATATAAATATTGGCTTGTCTGAGGCTGTTGGTTCGGAACCCTATGCCCTGCAATTACGTTGTACCGTTGTGGCGAGTGAAGTTACCGGGTCTGAGACGTTTCTACGTTTGCGTTACGGCGACGCCATTTGGGTGGCAGTTACCCCAGGATTGAAAAAGATGGCAGCCGGGGATTCTGTCGATGTGTGGCTCGACGTCACTCAGCTCTATTTGTTCGACCCCGCAGAGTGTTTGGCTGCCTGCGGCGATAGCGTGGTCTAGGAGGAGAGGAGTGGCTCAAATCACGTTGTCAAACCTTGCACATACCTATGTTCCCAGCGGGGAGCAGGAAAGTGATTTTGCATTAAAGACCCTAAACCACGTTTGGGAAGCGGGCGGCGCCTATGCGCTACTTGGGCCCTCAGGGTGCGGTAAAACAACGCTCCTAAATATTATCTCTGGTTTGATTATGCCTTCCCATGGCCGCGTCTTATTTGATGGCGTCGACGTGACTGATTTATCCGCCGAGAAGCGCAACATCGCGCAGGTTTTTCAATTTCCGGTGGTCTACGACACTATGTCAGTTAGAGAGAATCTAGCATTTCCCCTAAAAAATCGCGGTCTCTCAGGGCCGGAAATTCAAGCGCGGGTCGCATTGATCGCTGAAATGATTGGTCTTGAGAAAATCCTCGATCAAAAGGCTCGGGGCCTCACCACCGATGCAAAGCAAAAAATCAGTTTAGGACGTGGCATGGTTCGAGAGTCGGTTAATGCAATTTTACTTGATGAGCCTTTGACCGTTATTGATCCACAGCTGAAATGGGAGCTGCGCACACAGCTCAAATCCCTGCACCGTGAACTTGGACATACCATGATTTACGTGACTCACGATCAGGTTGAGGCACTGACTTTTGCTGACACAGTGGTCATGATGCACGATGGCCGGGTTCTCCAAATGGGCACACCTGAATCGCTATTTGAAACACCTAAGCACACCTTTGTGGGCCATTTCATTGGGTCGCCGGGCATGAATTTTCTCGATGCCAGCATTGAGGGAAACCATGCTGTTATCAATGGACAACACGTTCCATTGGGGGCCAACTATCGAAACTCTTGCGGCCATACCCAGATAGGTATCCGGCCCGAATACGTCCAATTCACTGCAGATGGTGGTTTACCGGTTGTGGTCAGGCACATTGAAGATTTAGGGCATCGAAGAATAGTGCATGCCGAGCTGGAAAGATCTCCGATCTCAGTCAGTGTGCCTGAAGGGTGTCCCTTAGATGCAACTATGACGCAAGTTCGGTTTATTCCTGAGAAAATTAATGTTTTTGTTGATAGCTGGCGGGTTGAGGGCGGGGCGTTCTAATGGCCAAGATCCAAAATAATAAAGCATGGTTGCTGGTACTTCCGGTCTTAGTTTTGGTGGCCTTTTCAGCGGTTATTCCACTGATGACCGTTGTGAACTACGCCTTTAACGAC
>JAQWYY010000127.1 GCA_029253705.1 Luminiphilus sp.
GCCCCTGATACCGGCAACATGGAAGTGTTCATGAATTTCGGTACCGAGGCGCAAAAGGCTGAATGGTTGGTGCCGCTATTGGCAGGTGAAATTCGCTCATCCTATGCGATGACAGAGCCCCAAGTTGCCTCTAGTGACGCCACTAATGTTCAGCTCAGTATTCGTAAAGATGGCGATTCTTGGGTGCTGAATGGTAGGAAATGGTTTATCACTGGCGCTCTTTATGAGCGTTGCAAAATTCTTATCGTAATGGGTAAAAGTGACCCTGAAAATAGCAGCCGTCATCTTCAGCAAAGTCAAATTTTGGTACCCAAAGACACCCCCGGGGTGAACATCATTAGGCCGCTCACAACGCTGGGTTACGATGATGCGCCTTTGGGTCATGCAGAAATCGTTTTTGATGAAGTAAGGGTGCCGTTAGAAAATGTCTTGGCCGGAGAGGGTCGAGGTTTTGAAATTGCCCAGACGCGTTTAGCCCCTGGACGAATGCATCACTGCATGCGCTTGATTGGAGCGGGGCAACAGGCTTTGGAAAATGCCTGTCAGAGGGTTACTGAGCGACAGACATTCGGCCGTCCTTTAAGTAAGCATCAGTCGATCCGAGAGAATATTTCGAAGTGCTTCTCCGAAATTGAGATGGCGCGTTTACTGGTTCAGAAAACTTGCTGGACGATCGACAATCAGGGGGTTACCGCCTCAATCCCAATGATTGCATCGACAAAAACAACAGTGCCCGTCGTTATACAGACGGTGATTGATCGTTGTATGCAAATGCATGGCGCGGGAGGCCTCACCGAGGACTGGTCTATGGCAGAGAACTTTAATTACGCTCGCTGGTGCCGTCAGGCAGATGGCCCTGACGAGGTCCACCAAATGGCCTTAGGTAAACAAATTATTGAGCGATTTTCCAATCAGTGAGAGGGAATTAGATATGACAGACGACGAAAAAGTAGCCATTGTAAACCGACTTTATGAAAGGTCTTCGGTAGGGGATTTTGATACCTGTGAAACCCTACTAACTGAAGATTTTTTTATCGTAGAGGCTGAAGATACTCCCATGGCAGGCACCTTTACCGGTATTACAGCGCTGCGTGACCTCTATGCTCAGGTGTTTGGCATGATCGAGGTCACTAACGTGGTGCGCACGGAAATCACCAGCGGCGGTGACTATGTTGTGACAATTCTTCATTTTGAATTTGCTGATGGCCTTGAGCCTGCGCACCTGTGCGAAATGTTCAGGTTCCGCGATGGCAAGGAGTGTGAAATCAGGCCCTATTATTTCGATGCGGCGCCACTGAGAGCCGCCCATGAGGCGTTTAAAGCGAAGCAAAGTCGCTGAGCGTTAGTAGGCGCTAGTATGATTTGCAGCTGCACCTACGCGCTTTTGCTAGGTGCAGGGTTTGTTGCTCGATAGGTCTTAACCTAGCCGCCAAAAATCGGGCAGTGAAGTGGCTTCACTGCGCGACTAAGTGAGACTCGGTTGTTGTTACATTTCCTCACTGGCTTTTATCGCTAGCGAGTAAGTGCTTTTGGTCAGTTTGGTCAGCCTTCGGGGTAGTACCACACAGCCGAAGTGTAAGCTCGCTCTTGCAGTTTACCGTCATCTCCTGGGGCCCTATCTTCTTGGAACCGCACAGCATCAAAGCTGGTCCAGCGAGGCGTCGGTATTTCAAGCACTCTCACGTAATAAAACGCGGCTTGGTTCAATTCAAAATCGGGATCGCGCCAAACTCCCTCGAGTTGAGCCGCGCCCTCGGCATTGCTGTAGGTTGCTGTGGCGAGGTTTGTCGTGTCTTTTACCGGTTCAAAGAGCCCAGTAGAGGGAATTCG
>JAQWYY010000131.1 GCA_029253705.1 Luminiphilus sp.
TCTGGAGACTTGCGCTGAAATTCGTGGGGATTGCCCAAGGCCACAGTATTCTTGAGCGCGAGCTCAACCAATGTCAGGATCTGCAAGCAATAATGGCTGGCGGTTGTTACCATCTGCAGTCAGTTTTTAAGCTTCAAAAACCGAGAGGGCACAATGTCAAAATTTGAAACGATCAACGTAACCCATCATGACGCTGTCGCCCGCGTCGCTTTTAATCGTCCTGATAGTCTCAATGCCATGAATGGTCAAATGCGCCGTGAATTTTACGCCGCTGCTCGTGAGATCAACATGAACGACGCCATTCGCGTCGTCATGTTAACGGGAGAGGGCAGGGCTTTTGGTGCAGGAGCTGATCTTGCCGACGACACAGCCGGCGCGGACTTAATGATTGGCGCACAGACCCGGGACGACCTCATTCACGAATTCAAGCCCGGGGTGCTGTCCATAGCCGAGGCGCCTAAAATTTGGGTGGCTGCGATCAATGGGCCGTGTGCGGGAATCAGTTACAGCTATGCAATGGCCTGTGATCTTGTTGTTATGGCTGAAGACGCCTATCTGTATCAACCTTTCTCAGCGATTGGCTTAATTCCTGATGGCGGCTCTACCTGGCTACTGCAAAAACTTGTTGGCAGTCGGCGGGCTTTCGAGTTGATGGCTCTTGGGGAAAAGTTGGGAGCTCAAAAGGCGCTGGATTGGGGAATGGCCAATAGGGTTTTCGATAAGGCTGATTTTGCTGCGGAGGCCATGGGGTTTGCGGAGAATCTCGCGGGGCGTTCGCCACTTGCGCTTCGATACACGAAAGAGGCCCTCCGTTTCGCGGCAACCTCTTCTTTGGGCGACACCATTACGAAAGAGGCTGACCTACAGGAATTTTGTATCTCAAGCGAAGACTGCCCCAATGCGATCGCCGCTTTTTTCAATAAAGAAGCCTACACATGGAAGGGCCGATAATACGTTCAACCACCTTTAGCCTCAGTAAATTGTCGCGATATTTGGGAAACGAAAATGATAATGAAGAATCTTTACTTGGCTCTTTGGCTGCTTGCTGTGACGTTAGCCAGCTTCTCACAAGCTGAGGATAGACAGCTCCTTTGGGGTGATACTCACCTTCACACGACCTATTCATCAGATGCTTTTGCCAATAATAACCTGACTGCAACACCTGATATGGCTTATCGGTTTGCCAAGGGAGCGCCGGTGGTTCACGGGTGGGATGGACGGCGAGTTCAGTTGGAAACACCACTGGATTTTTTGGTTGTTTCAGACCACGCCGAACTGATGGGCGTGATTCGGAGTGTTTACTACGAAGGCATAACCCGGGATGACCTGTCCCTAATGGATTCTGTAAAGGCCTGGATCGCGACGGCAATTCTGAGAGACGCGGTTGACCAGCAAACCGCTCGTAATTTATTTCTTGGAGTACTTCCAGAGCCTACCGATGATTTTGCTGCCGCCGCGAGAGACTGGAACGCTGATGTGGGTTGGATCCCGGACTTACCCGCCGTCGAAGCTGACGCTTGGAAGACCATCACCGACGCCGCCGACGCGCACAACGCGCCGGGGAACTTTACGGCGCTAATTGGATGGGAGTACAGCGCAATTCCTGGTGGAGCCAATCTCCACAGAGTGGTGATTGGTGACATTGATGCTGAAACGGCTCAAACCTTCGTGCCCTACGGACTGGACAACAGCTCTTTTCCCGAAGATCTCTGGGAGTGGCTGGAGACCATTGAACAATCAACAGGGGGCACATTTTTAGCGATCCCGCACAATTCTAATATCTCAAAGGGCATCATGTTCGATATGACGACCCTGCGTGGAGATAAAATGGACACGCGCTACGCCGAACTTAGGCGTTATTGGGAACCCGTTGTAGAAATCACTCAAATAAAAGGTGATTCAGAAACGCACTCTTCCCTCTCACCCAAAGATGAGTTTGCCGACTTTGAAACCTATCCCTTTTACATTCAGAAGCGGTGGACAGAATATCAGCCTCAACCAGGGGATTATGTACGATCCGCACTGCGTCGGGGTCTCACTCTGGAGGCTGACGTTGGCATCAATCCTTATCAGTTTGGCGTGATTGGCTCCACTGATGGTCATACGGCGCTGCCCAGTGCGGAGGAGGCAAATTTCCAGGGTAAGTTTGTGACAGATTCCATCCCCAGTAAAAAGAGTTCGGGCTGGGGTGATGAGCCTCAGAGGCCCTTCGGTTGGGCTATGTCGGCGTCAGGACTTGCTGCAGTTTGGGCTGAGGACAACACGCGAGAGGGCATTGTTGCTGCTATGCGTCGCCGTGAGGTGTACGCAACGACGGGGCCTCGTATTGGTGTCCGAGTCTATGGTGGCTGGAATTTGAGTTCAGAGTCACTCGAGGAAGCCGATTTCCCCGCTAACGTAATGGGGCAGGCCGTACCTATGGGCGGAGAACTCATGACTGCAGAAGAGGGCGCAACGCCAACCCTATTGATTGAGGCCCTTGCAGACCCCGCTTCCGGTGCATTGGACCGAATACAAGTGATCAAGGGCTGGAGGATGAAGGATGGCGGCACTCAGGAGCAGGTTTATGATGTCGCTTGGGCGGGAGAGGGCCGCCTGAAAACTGACAACTCCTTGGTTCCCATTACAAATACCGTTGACCTTACTACTGGGTTGGTAGATAACAGTGTCGGCGCGGGGCGTTTAACCGCCGCCTGGAGCGATCCGAATTTTGACCCTGATCAGTCTGCTTTTTACTACGTTCGGGTGCTGCAAATACCGACGGCGCGCCATTCTTTACTCGACAAACTTGCCCTGGACGGCGAGGTTGATACCCAGAGACCAGACACCATACAAGAGCGCGCTTACACGTCCTCTATTTGGTATCGCCCTTAATGTGACGCTGCTGAATCATTGAGCGTTGTCCTGAGCAAATTTGCGTCCGCGTGCAGGGCGATTCAAGTAGCGACGACTACCCGTAAGGCTTGGCTCACTGCCTGAGTGTCGTTCACTGACGCAAGGGTGCCCGCTATGCGTGCATTTAACTCGTCGATCTCAGAATCTTTGACTCCAGGATTAACGCTGCTTAGGTAAACCAGGCGGCTTTGCTCTGCACCGAGCTGCTCATTGATCGTGTTTACTGCCGTGCGCTTTCTCACCTCAAGCTCGGATTGTGCAAGCTTATCTGCGGCTTTCAGCTGCTCTTCAAGCAGGGGCCTGATTCTGCGCAAAACATTGGCAGCTGTTGCAGTGGCGACCGGGCCAATCATACGGTTTATTGCTACATGGCCCATGTTTTGGCCTCTATCAATACACTTGGGATCAATGACAAAGCGTAGGGGCGTTTGATCGACATAGCGGCCCATTTCTAAGTGGCTTGGAGCCATGCAGTCGAGGCTGTAGATACACTCGAGCAGCACAGTGCCGCCAGGTATCTTGGGGTGCTTCACTGTGCCAAGTGCCGAGTTGCCCAGCTCGCTGCTCAAGACAACGGACATTGCCTCTCGCAGTAAGGGGTGCTCGCGAGTTAAAAACAACACGTCGTCACGTGCGAGCGCTGTTTCTCGGTCAAAGCTGACAACCGTGCCATCCTCATCAAGTCCCGGCAGCTCTCCTGTGATCAACATTTCAGTGGGTTTGAGTAAATGGGTGGTTTCAGAGTGATAATCCTGACTCACGCCGATACGGTCGAAGAGAAGTTCTGCAAAAGAGAGCACCTGTTCGGGGGTCTCTTCCATTTGAATGGTTTCAATAATTTCGGACCCGCGCTCAGCGTTGTGTGAGTTTAACTCTAGTAAGCGATCACGCCCTTCACGCATTTTGATCTCTAAGGAAGTGCGCAGTGCGAGCGACTCACTTAATAGATATTCGGTAGGCGCATCGGGATTGGCTAGGGCGGAATCAAGGGTTTCTTGAAACTGCTGCAGAACCGTATAGCCAACGGCGCAGCTACTGGTGAACGCCGACAGAGCTTGGTTGTGCCAGTTAAATAGCACTTCCTGAGCAGTATTTCGTATGAAGGGCACATGAATGACGACATCCGAGCCCTGTCCAATTCTATCTAAACGGCCAATGCGCTGCTCAAGTAGGTCAGGGTTCTTGGGTAAATCGAAACAAATTAAGTGATGTGCAAACTGAAAATTTCGTCCCTCGCTGCCAATCTCAGAACAAATCAGTGCCTGTGCTCCGCCGTGTTCATCGGCAAAATAGGCCGCTGCACGATCCCGCTCAAACAGGGTAAGGCCTTCGTGAAAGGCTGCGCAACGAATGCCTGCACGCAGGTGAAGTTGCTGCTCCAAGGCAAGGGCAGTTGTGGCGCTCGCGGCAATTACCAAGACTTTCTCTGGGCGTAACCCTCGAAGCTGAGTCTCCAGCCAACCCACGCGAGGGTCATGTTCTAACCATTGAGCTTCTGGAAAAGACATTTCCGGGAACAAGGCAGTGCGGTTGTCTTGATAGAGCTCTGGCACCTCCAAGGGATACGCATGCAGATTGCGCTTTGGGAATCCCGGTACGGAGGCTCTGGTATTGCGAAATAACACGCGCCCCGTACCGTAGCGGTCAAGCAGCTGACTGATCTGAGATTTGCTGTCGGCTGTTTGGTCGATACCAGCCGGCAGGCTAACCGTACTTTCGCCAGTTTGAAGTTGTTCAATAACTTGATTCCACTGCGCGAATTGCTCCTGCTCGGCAAGGAAGGTTGGCAAATCGCTGAAGCGATCAGGGTCAAGCAATCGAAGCCTGTCAAAGTGGCTCTCTATACCGGCTTGCTCGGGAGTTGCCGTCAACAACAGCAGGCCACTGCAGTGGCCGGCAAGGACTTCAACAAAATCTGATAACGTTTCTTCTTCAGGGCTTTGGCGGCTTATATGATGGGCCTCATCTACGATAACCATATCCCAGTGAGCTGAGAGTGCGCTTTGTCTCGCGTCCTCATGGCGCCCCATTAGAGAAAACGGGCACAGAATAAGCTGTTCTGACTCAAAGGCGGTTTCGATATCTAGGTCGGCCAAGCGTTCATCATCAAACAGCGAGAAGGCCAAGCTAAATCGCCGCAACATTTCCACCAGCCATTGATGTATCAGTGAGTCGGGGACAAGAACCAGAGCTCGGGTTGCCCGTCCTGAAGCTAATTGCTGAGACAAAATGAGGCCCGCTTCAATGGTTTTACCCAGCCCAACTTCATCGGCCAGCAGGACTCGGGGGGCAATGCGTGTGCCGACTTCGCTGGCGATATAGACCTGGTGAGACAATAAAGAAGTTCTGGCACCCAGCAGCCCCCTTACTGCGCTTTTTGAGAAATGTGCGCGCTGCTTCAAGGTTTCGTAACGAAGCTGAAAGTCCAGTAGCTTATCTAGCTGGTTGTTAAGAAGACGGTCTCTGGGGGAGCGCAGTTGTATGTGCGGATCAATATCAAGTTCTGAAACTAGCTCTTGTTCTCCATTGGTACTTTCAATCAAATAAGCCAAGATGCCCTCAGATTCGTGGCGCTCAAGGACTGCGTATTCTTGACCATTGATGTGTTGGTAGCGATCACCGCTTTCGAGAATTAGGCGGGTCAATGGCGCGCGGTCTGTCGCGTAGGTGCGTTCCTCTCCGACCGCAGGGAAGTGCAATGTAATACGCCTCCCTTCAAGGTCCACCACAATACCCAGCCCCAACTCAACGTCGGCGTGGCTTACCCAACGTTGACCAATCGCAAATTCACTCATTGGGTAGCGAAGAACAACGCCATGCTGTTCCTCCGAACGGCCTTCAACAATGCTTCAACCGGCATATTTTTAATCTCTGCAATTTGCTCAGCGATAAGGGGTAAAAAACGGGGCGAATTAACGCGGCCCCGATAGGGAACGGGTGTTAGGTAGGGTGCGTCAGTTTCGAGCACAAGCCTGTCTATTGGCGTAGCGTCAATGACAGCTCGCACATTATCCGCATTTTTAAAGGTGCAAATGCCATTAAATCCGAGATAAAACCCCTCGGATAAGCAGTAGTCAGCTAAAGCCTGGGAGCTGGTAAAGCTGTGTATGACGCCTTTATTTCTCAGATGAGGAGCATGATTTTCAAGTACAGCACGCGTGTCGGCATCCGCTTCGCGGGTGTGTATAACAACCGGTAAATCGCGCTCGGCAGCGAGTGCCAGCTGCTCCTCAAAAGCTTGGATTTGTGCTCGAGGAGAAGCGTGTTCGTAGTAGTAATCCAATCCGATCTCGCCGATAGCTACGACCTTTGGGTGAGCTGCTCCCGTCGCAACTGACTGCGCAACTGAAGCGTTCCATGATGCCGCTTCGTGAGGATGAATACCCTGTGTGCCCCAGATGTTTTGATGCTCATCACAAAGGCTTAAAACGGTCGCTAGGTTGTCAGCAGAGACCGCAATGGTAACGATACGTTCGACGCCGGCGTCGGTGATGGCCTGTAACTCGTGGGCCATCGTA
The DNA here is from genome assembly GCA_029253705.1 of Luminiphilus sp. Classification (GTDB taxonomy): domain Bacteria; phylum Pseudomonadota; class Gammaproteobacteria; order Pseudomonadales; family Halieaceae; genus Luminiphilus. The sequence continues at coordinate 6,414 of JAQWYY010000131.1, forward strand.
TCCTGCGCCAGATAATCGAGGTGACAGTGTGTCTCGATAATCGGCGTTTGGAATGTTGGGACGGGTTTAGGTTTGCGCTTAGACATGAAAGAGAGCAACTAGGGGTGACGTCATTATGCCACTTCTCATTACTCAGAGAAACAGCGAATGGTGAAACAGTACTGAGATGGCGTTTGTTTAACTAACCGCGGTGCACGGTTCGCAACCGCATGCCGCGCACAGTATCGACGATTTCATTCCACAACCACTGGTGAACAGGAGACGCTTGAGTCCGACGATGAGCCACAAGCGAGTAGTCCACGTGCTGGGCTTCTTCTTGGGGCAAAGGCAACGCAACAACATCCCGGGTTGCACCTTGGTTCCTTGCTAAATAGGCGGGGCACACCAAAGTGAAGTCTGTTTCTCTGAGTATTTCTAACGCGGTCAAAAGATGTGAGGTCTCCAGCATCGTAACGGAACCCGATTGCAGCTGGGCATGAGGCGACAGTGGCAGCTCCGTATCATTGCGGTCAGAGACGTAAAGGCTTATGGCAGGAAATTTTGTGAGACCCTCACGAGTCAACGGGTTGTTGGTCAATGGATGCCCGTCTCGAACAAATACAGCCAATGGCGAACCCCCAAGTGACTGAAATCGGAATTCTTCAGGATAGTCAGCTCGAGTGAGCTGGACTGCAAAGTCGAGGCCGCCTGCAGCAAGCGTATCCAGCTGACCTTCAACACGTGTAATGGTTCTAAGGCTCAATCCCGGTGCAATTTTTTGTAATCGCGCCGTGAGGGGGGGGAGCAGTGAGAGGCCTACGTATTCTGATATAGCAATTGTAATTTCGCCTCTGTAGGTATTGGGTGAAAAATCGCCTGCATCTAAGAGCGCTTCAGTAGCGGCCAATAGCGCGGGTAACTCTACCGCGATTGCTTGCGCCCTTGGTGTGGGTTGTATGCCGCGTTTGGAGCGCACGAATAACGGATCATTAAATGTATCCCTGAGGCGTCCCAAGGTTTTTGACATTGCTGGTTGTGTGATTGACATGCGTCGAGCTGCCGCTGAGACGCTGCACTCTTCAATGAGAATTTGTAGCGAAACCAGTAGGTTAAGATCAATCTTTGATAGTTTTTTAATGTCCATAATTTCAATAATGCCACAAAAGAATATGAAAGATAAAACAAATACATTTGATTTATGGTTCTCTCAGGCCAGAATGCACCCCATTGATGTGGCTCCACATGTTTGAGCGCCTGGCGCTCGGATTTCGAGTCACTCAGGTCCTTTTAAGTTTTTACCCGCCTCACGGCGGGTTTTTTTTTGCCCGATAGGTTTAAACTTGGCCTATGTTCCATAACCCCACACTCAAAGAACTTATCATACGGCAGGCAGTGCTTATTGTTGCATTGGCAGGTATGTGGCACGCCTCCAGCCTCGCTGGCGAGCCTCAACCCTGGGGGGTTCATATTTTATGGCCGGCCGAGGCTGCATTTGAGGCCTCCGCTCAAGAGCGGCCTGCTCCCCTAACGGTCCAGCGGCGTCTTGATACAACCGCGAAGCAGATTCAAAAGTTAGAAACTGTTTTAGGACCCTATTCGCCAGAACTGACTGATCCGCTGGCCAATGCGGCACGAGAAGCAAAGGAATATGGGGCCAATGAGGTTTCCTTAGAGCTTTATCGCTGGGCACTGCACAGCACCCGGATTAACAGTGGATTGAGTAGTGCTGACCAACTGCCCTTGCTTGAGGAAATTTTAGAGCTCCTTCGTGAGCAGGGGGATCCGGTCGAGGTAGGGCGCCAGATTAACTACTTTTATAGGTTGCTGGGGCGAGGCGCCGAGCCCTGGTCTCCCCAGCGTTTAAACGCCTCCATTAGATGGCTATCGGAGCAAAGTGAACTCCTCGCGAGTAGCCCCTGGCAGGGCAAGGAATCTGATGTTTTGTTTGTGGTTAGTCACGGTAAAGATATGGCCAGAGCTATCTGCGAGAGTGCTCAGTGGCAGAGGCCCTGGTGCAAGTTGTTAAGCCTTGAAGTCCTGAAGCTTTATTATCTTATCGACTGGAATGTTGACCCCTTGGTGGTCGATAGCTTTGGGGCTTCTCAGGACCGCTATGTCAACCCTTACCAACAGGGCCTCCAGCAGAATCGGGAGCAGTCTCCCGGGGAGTATCGGCTTCGTACTATTGAAAGCACTATTGGATCAACGGCACGAGGGTTAATAGAGCGGGCACTGGAAGTGTTCCCTCAAGACGAGACCCTTTTACATGCCAAGGCTGACTGGCTTATGCATGGAGGGCGTCAAGCCCAAGCTCTGCAGATTTATCAGATGCTGCAGCAGGGTAGTTTCGACTTTACAAAACCGGGCCCTTTGCCGGAAGTGCCAACGTTGACTCGCGATCATCGAATTAGCCGAGAATGGGCGCCCCTCAAAATAATTGGTGAAGTTACCCCACGCGGTAATCTGAGAAACGTTGTAGTGAGTGCCCCAGATCCGGCTGGCGATAGTTTGCTGGGATTTGCTCGACGGCAGCTACGGAGCATCCGCTTTAGACCAGCCTTGACTTCAGAGGGAGAGCCCATAGAAGCCCCCGTCGATTGGAGCGTAAAGGTACTTCGGTAGCGGCGTCGGTTTACTGGTTGTTAATAACCAGCAACGCGCCAGTCGCTTTCAATTTGCCCTTGAGTGCCCAATGGATAAGTTCCCCTCCGTGCCGGTCGATTGCCCTCTCGGCCATCTCATGGAAGGTAGGGCGCTCCGGGTCTGCGATAACGATTTGGCCCACCCCTGCGTCAATAGCGCGATCAATTAGCTTGCCAACCGGCTTAACTAAGTCGTCCCAAAAACAGACATCGGCCGCCACTAAGAGGTCAAACTTGGCTAATTGAGGTTTCTTCAATGCCTCAAAACGCCGAACCATAGGCGTAGTGGTGACTTGATTAAGCTCAGCCACAGCATTGAGGTAAGGGAATACTGCGGGGTCAGCGTCCAGTGAAACAACGGAGGCTCCAAGTTTTTTGGCACACCAAATACCAGTTATGCCCCACCCGCATCCAGCATCCAGCACGTTATTTGCGCTTTCTGGTGGATGCTTATGGAGGTAATCCATGACAAGAAAACTTGATCGCCACAGTTTGGTACCGTGGATGGAAGGCTCATGCCCTGAGCGTTTCACCTTTCTGATTACTTTGTGACCGGCCGTTGGCATTGTCACTCCGCGAAACTTTCGTTCCGTCACGCGCGGTCTCTTGCCTTCAATCACGGCCCCATTCATAAAGCTCTAACGCCCTCAGCCTGTGGGCCTCGGTCACTGGCACGTACGGAGTAGGCGACACGCTGTCCTTGTTTGATACTCCGTTTATTCAGCCCTTCCACGTTGCGGTAGTGCACAAACACCTCTGCTCCATCGTCGCCAACGATAAAGCCAAACCCCTTCGTGGCGTTAAACCACTTGATGCTGCCTTCATTACTACTTTCCTGAAAGTTTGTTTGCTTTTTGGCAGCCCTAGGAGAGGGCATATTTAGGTCGCCGAGCAGTGCGCAGATAACGGCTAAAAGAATCAGCCCAGCGAGATGGATCCAGTGCGTGGGGAAGAACACCGCCATCACGAAATAGATAACAACGGCAATTAAATCATTGATGACAAGCCTGCCAACAAGGCTAAATTTTTGTGGGTGCGAAGACATGAGACATCCGGATTAAGAAAGGTGCCGAAGTCTATCAAATCCTGAGCACTTGTAGGTGCTACGGTTTAGTAACTTCTTCCGCCTGCAGACCTTTATCACCCTCTGCAAGAGTGAACTCCACCGCATCTCCCTCATTCAGGGAGCGATATCCCTCTCCCTGAATAGCTCGAAAGTGCACAAAAATATCCTCTTCACGATTGGGCATTGTGATGAAACCAAAACCTTTTGCGTTATTGAACCACTTCACAACCCCGGTTTGACGCTCAGACATACGCCGCTCCTTATTTTTATTAGACTTTATTACCAGTATCGCGTGCTTAGTGCAATCCCTCCAGACGCTGCAATTGCGACGCGATGGCCTGCACTGCGTCCTCCGCAGCCAGTTGCTTTTCTCGTTCTTTGGCCACAACCTCCTCGGGAGCGCGGTCAATAAAGCTGGCGTTTGAGAGCTTCCCCTGAATTCTTGACAGTTCACTTTGCTGCTTTTTCAATTCTTTTTCCAACCGGGTTTGCTCTGAGGCAACGTCGATAACGCCTGCCATAGGTACCAGTATTTCGAGGCTGCCGTATAGGGCGGACAAAGACGGCGGTACTTCAGCGTCGAGGCCTAAGAAGGTTATTGACTCAAGGCGCGCTAGCTTACGCAGGTAGGCAGTGTTGCTGGTAAAGCGCAGTTGATCCTCATCTGTGGTGTTGCGGACCAGAATGTCTAGGGCTTTTCCTGGCCCCAGCTGAGCCTCTCCTCGAATGGTCCGTATCGCAACTATGACCCCTTGCAGCCACGCTACCTCTGATTCCGCATCAGCATCTAACTCGTGATCGTCAAAATTAGGCCAAGGTTGGAGCATGATAGTGTCGCCGGACTTCTCTGCCAGAGGCGCAATACTTTGCCATATCTCCTCAGTGATGAATGGCATCATGGGGTGAAGCAAGCGAAGAATATTCTCCAGTGCTCGAATCAAAGTATGGCGTGTCACCGTTGCTTGATCAGGATTCGCTTCTGAGTCCCAGAGAATGGGCTTGGAGAGTTCAAGATACCAGTCACAAAATTCGTTCCACACAAAGTCATAAAGGGCCTGAGATGCCAGGTCAAATCGATAGTTTTCAATCGCCTGTTCACAGTCTTTTGCAGCGGTGGCTAGACGACTCAAAATCCATCGGTCAGCTAACGAGGGTTCGGTTTCTGGTGACGATGGTTTAAGTTCCTCGCAATTTCCCAAAACATACCGAGCAGCGTTCCATAGCTTATTACAAAAATTTCTATAGCCCTCCATTCGGTGCATATCGAATTTAATATCGCGACCCGTTGAAGCCAGAGAATAAAAAGTAAAGCGTAAAGCGTCTGTGCCGTAGCCAGAAATGCCCTCGGGAAAATGTTTGCGCGTTTGTTTAACGATGCGAGCGGCCATCTGCGGCTGCATCATCCCTGCGGTTCTCTTTGCCTCTAGGCTTTCGAGATCAATGCCGTCAATAAGGTCTATGGGGTCGATGACATTTCCCTTGGACTTAGACATCTTTTGGCCTTCGCCATCTCTAACCAGTCCGTGAACGTAGACAGTGTGGAAAGGCACTTCGTCACAAAAATGTAATGACATCATTATCATTCTAGCCACCCAGAAAAATATAATGTCGAAGCCGGTTACTAGCACTGATGCAGGGTGAAATTTCGCCATCTCAGGCGTCTTTTTTGGCCAGCCCAAGGTCGAGAATGTCCAGAGAGCAGATGAAAACCAGGTATCAAGAACGTCATCGTCTTGGCTGAGCGTTACGGTGTCATCAAGGTTATTGGCAAGCCGTACCGAGTTTTCATCGGGGCCCACAAACACGTTGCCCTCGTCGTCGTACCAAGCAGGGATTCGGTGTCCCCACCAAAGCTGTCGGCTTATACACCAGTCCTGAATGTCGCGCATCCAAGCGAAATACGTATTCTCCCACTGTTTTGGCACAAACTTGATGGTGCCGTTTTCAACGGCGGCAATTGCAGGCGCCGCTAGCTTTTTAGCATCCACATACCATTGTGGCGTTAGCCAAGGCTCTACGACTACACCAGAGCGATCGCCACGGGGGACCTTCAAAAGGTGGTCCTCGGTTTTTTCCAGCAGATTAATGGCATCAAGGTCGGTAATGATTTGTTGTCTGGCTTCATAACGATCGAGACCTCGATAGGCCTCTGGCGCGATATCACTGATCGTTGCGTTTCGTGTGAGGATATTACGCAGGGGTAGGTCGTGCCGCAGACCCATCTCGTAGTCGTTAAAATCATGCGCAGGCGTTATTTTGACGCAACCTGTACCAAACTCAGGATCAACGTAGTCATCGGCGATGATCGGAATCTCCCGACCGCACAGGGGCAATGAAACTGATTTGCCGATGAGCATCTGGTAGCGCTCATCCTCTGGGTGAACAGCAACGGCCGCATCGCCCAGAAGTGTTTCCGGTCTCGTGGTTGCTACAACAAGCTGGCCTGACCCGTCGCTAAGTGGATAGCGCAAGTGCCATAAAAAACCTTGTTCTTCTTCTGAGACCACTTCAAGGTCTGAGATCGCGGTGTGCAATTTCGGGTCCCAGTTAACCAAACGCTGGCCACGGTAAATCAGTCCCTCATCGTAAAGCTTGATAAATACTTGCTGAACGGCATCGGATAGTCCCTCATCCATCGTGAAGCGTTCACGGCTCCAGTCTGCAGATGCCCCTAACCGTCTAAGCTGTTGCGTTATGGTACCGCCAGATTGCTCTTTCCAGGCCCAAACCTTTTCGATAAAAGCTTCTCTACCAATATCCTCGCGCTTGATGCCTTCCCCTTCGAGCTGCCTCTCTACAAGCATTTGAGTCGCGATTCCTGCGTGATCTGTGCCCACCTGCCACAGCGTATCGGCACCTTTCATTCGGTGGTAGCGGATAAGAGCATCCATGATGGCCTGTTGAAATCCATGGCCCATATGCAGTGAGCCAGTCACGTTGGGTGGGGGGATGGGTATAGAAAAAGCGGTCTCACCACCCTGAGGAGCGAAATAACCACTACGCTCCCAAGTTTCGTACCATCGCTTTTCAATGTCGCCAGGGGAAAAAACCTTATCCATAATTTTGTTCCGATGTTGGTGCTGCTAACGCAAATGCCGTAAAAAAAATCAAAGGTCGTGCTTTTGTAATGGGTAACCGCGATCTTTATAGAATCGCCAAGCCTCTCGCATAGCCTCAAGAGCAGTTGTGTCTTGAGTGACAACTTCCGCTACGCGTTGAAAACGCGAAAAGAAAGCCGGTGGGGTCAGCGCAAGGTTTATTAGAACGTCATCATGGTTGTTAGGCTCCTGCCCCCAGCCAACAACCACCGGCCCCTGCAAGCTCTCGGTTAGCGCGTGGTGGGGTATGAAGCTGCCGGGGCGGAAGGTCCATAGAAGTTCGTCTATGGCTTCAGCTTCTGATGCGCTGCCGGCATTGATAAACAAGCTGTGCCCCTGACGATAAGCTTTCTCTGCAAGACGCGCAGCAACCTGCAGACGAGCCTCGGAGCTAGCGTCTGCAACCACATAAAAGTCGACTCGAGTCACGGGCTACTGACCAGCACGCGCTCGCAAGTATTCTACAAGCATGGGCACAGGTCTTCCTGTGGCGCCTTTTGGCGAGCTGAGAAATGAAGTTCCTGCAACATCTAGGTGAGCCCATTTATATTTTTCAGTAAATCGCGCCAAAAAACATGCAGCAGTGACACTTCCTGCCGTGCCAGCGCCAATGTTCTGCATATCAGCAAACCTGGAATCAAGCTGTTTTTGATACTCCTGCCATATGGGCATTCTCCAGCCGCGATCGTGGCTGCGTTGGCCCGCAGCCAAAAGTGCTTCAGCCAGATCATCATCGTTAGCAAAAATACCACTGGCCTCGTGTCCCAGCGATACGATGATTGCACCAGTTAAGGTTGCAATATCGACGACTTCTTTGGGTTTGTAGCGCTCAACATAGGTTAGCGCGTCACATAGCACCAAGCGACCCTCTGCATCTGTATTGAGTATTTCAATAGTTTGGCCGCTCATGCTGGTGACAACGTCACCGGGCTTGGTTGCACGGCCACTGGGCATGTTTTCAGCTGCGGCAACAATGCCAACTAGGTTAATGGGCAAATCTAAATTAACGGCTGCCTGGACCGTGCCGAAGACTGAACTGGCGCCACCCATATCAAATTTCATCTCATCCATTTTACCACTGGGTTTAAGGGAAATACCGCCCGTGTCAAAAGTGATTCCTTTTCCCACGAGAGCGTAAGGCGCTTCCTTTGCTTTGCCGCCTTTGTACTCCATGACGATAAGCTGGGAGGGTTGGTCACTGCCATGGCCAACAGAGAGCAGCGAGCCCATTCCTAGCTCTTGCATCTTCTTTTCGTCGAGAATCTTCACTGACAGCTTCGAGTGTTTGCGGCCCAAAGCTCTCGCCTGTTTGGCGAGGTAGGTTGGCGTGCAGATGTTAGCGGGCAGATTGCCGAGTTGGCGGGTAAAGTTGACTCCTTCACCGATAGACACACCAGAATTTAACGCCCCGCGTGCCTTGCCAACCGCTAATGCGGACGGCGCTGACACACTGACTTTTGTCAGATTTGGAACGTTCTTAGGCTTACTTAGCGTCTCACTGTAGACATAGCATGACCATAGAATCTCTGTTGCCAAAACCTCGAGAAGGTGGGTGCTGTCATCGGCGGTTAATGGCAAGCTTTCAAGGGCTATGTGTGCTTGCTGTGCTTTTGTTGCGGCCAAATTTTTACCCGCGGTTTGAGCCAGCTTCTTACTGGAGGTCAGATCAAAATCTTTCACAGCGCCACATCCCAACAGGAGAATGCGTTGCACACGATCGTTACCTAGCACGGAAAGGGCGGAACCAAGCTCAGCGGTAAAGTCGCCAAGTTTTAGGGCGCGAGCAATAGCGCCTCCCATCTGAGCATCCAGCTCAGCAATGCCACCTCCTAGTTTTTGACCTTTAAAAATAGGGAGCACCAAGCATGGGGTAGAAAACTGAGCAAGGTTGGCTGCCTTGCGGGCCGTAAACGATGGTTGAGACATGAAAACTCCAGTAGAGGTAAAGTTAAATCAGAAGCGCATAGTGTATGGTGTATGGAGCCGTAACAAAATATATTCAGCACAAACCATCGATTCTTATGAGTGACTGATGCGCGTTTTTCTATATTTGACCCGAGATGTGACCACCCACACCCTGGCGGTATCCTTCGTTCTGTTTTTGGTGGTTTTCAGTGGACGATTTATTAAATACCTTGCAGAGGCCGCCATGGGTAGCCTTTCTGCCGACGTTTTATTGCCCGTCATGTTGTTCAAGCTCCCCAGTTTTTTTGAGTTAATTCTGCCCCTTGCACTTTTCATCGGTATTTTGCTGTCTCTTGGACGTATGTACGCAGAGAGTGAAATGGTTGTGCTCAAAGCCTGCGGAACAAGTCCCGGCCGCCTTGCCAGTTACTTGCTGGTGCCTGGTGTATTTGTAATGTGCCTCGTTGCGTTTCTGACTTTGTATTTAGGGCCTGAGGGCTCAGCTCGAGCACAGCGGTTGTTAGATAACCCCCGGAATGCCGAGGGCCTACAGCTGATGGCGGCGGGACGTTTTAAGTCTCAGCGTGGAGGGGAATTGGTGACCTACACTGAGCGCATTGATAAAGCCGGTGTTATGCACAATGTTTTTGTGGTTGAGGAGCAATCGGGGACTGAAGCCACGCAGGTCACACTGGCTGAGGAGGCCGAAATAATTACCGACGCTACCACTAACAGGCGTTACCTTGAGTTGCGCGGGGGAACTCGTTACAGCGGGGTACCTGGTGAGCCTGCTTACGAGGCAGTTGCGTTTAGTCGGTTTGGCGAGCTCATTCCGGAAAAGCGCGACAGCCTGCGTGGATCTACACGCATCGACGCAACGCCTACTGCCGATCTAGTTTCTAGTGATGACCCAAGAAAACGCGCCACACTTTGGTGGCGGCTGTCTCTGCCGTTCTTGGTGCCGGTGAGCGTGGTTATTGCCTTGGCATTAAGTAAAACAGACTCACGCAGGGGGCGTTATGCCCGCCTTGGGCCTGCACTCGCTTTATTTCTAGTGTACTTTTTAGCCCTTACACAAGCTCGATCTTTCATGGAGTCGGGGGGTGGGTGGGGCGCAATGTTAATGGCGCATATCGGTTTTGCGATGTTTGCCATTGTTCTGCTCTACTCTGAATCACTTTCTCTGGGGATATTTAGGAAAAAACATGGGTCGGTTTGATCGTTATCTGGCGGGAAGCGTCCTCGGCGCCACACTGGGTGTGCTCGCGGTACTAGTTGGGCTTGATGCGTTGAGCTCAGTCATAGACGAACTCGATGATGTCACCGCTGATTATGCTTTTTCGGATGCCTTGTTATACGTGGCTTTTACATTGCCAAGACGACTGCATGAGTATGTGCCTTTTGCCGCATTGATTGGGGCTCTCGTAGGGCTTGGCCGCCTCGCTGCAACCAGTGAACTTACTGTGGTTCGAGCCGCTGGGCGTTCATTACCTCAGTTGGCGATGGCAACGCTCAGGCCGGCACTCTTCGTCGCGGTTGCCGGGTTTTTAATAGGAGAGTTTATATCGCCTGTCTCGGAACAGTATGCGGTTAGTCACAAGGCATTGGCTCAGGGCTCCCAAAGTGGCTTCACTGGGCGCGGTGGCGTTTGGAATCGCGATGGCAATACGTTTATCCATGTCTCGGCGGTAGAGCGGGGCGGTATTATTCATGGTGTCCAACTCCTCACTTTCGATGACCAGCGTCGCTTAACGCGTAGTTTGCGCGCAGAGCGAGGGACTTATCAGCGAGGCCAATGGCTACTCGAAAAAATATCACGAACAGAACTCACGCAAGACCTTGCAGTTACAGATACAGTGACACAACAAGTCTGGAAAACCGAGGTAACGCCGCAACTGTTAGCCCTGGAAGCCGTAGCGCTAGACAGTTTACCCACGCTTGAGTTGTGGCCTTATGCTCAGTATCTTCGCAAGCAAGGCCTAATGTATAGGGATGTGGAGCTCGCTTTTTGGCGGAAGGTCCTGCAGCCTTTTGCCGTGGCTGGACTTGTTCTTGTCGCGATGTCATTTATTTTTGGCCCCCTCAGGGAAGGCAGCTTGGGCGCACGCATTTTTACGGGTGTCATTGTTGGCGTGGTATTTCGCATTTCTCAAGACTTCTTTGGTCCAGCAAGTCTCATTTTCGGGTTTCCAGCGATCCTTGCAGCCGCGACACCTATTTGTGTTTGCTGGATTGCGGGAGGGTGGCTGCTAACCCGAGACAGCTGACACTACCGGGAGTTGAGGCTTACGTGTTTTTTGGCACCAGCTCAAGATGGGTTTTTGAAATGATGTCGTGCCAAGAGCGGTTCTGTGGATGGAAAAAGACCCACCAGTAGCCGAGACCAAACACCAGCAAACTCAAGCATGCCGCTGTGCAGCGTAGGTAGGCTTGTTTCACGCCGATAGACCTACCCTTGTTGTCGACTAGCTTTATTCGCCAAGCCTGCATACCCAACGTTTGCCCGCTTTTGTGCCAAAAAATGGTAAAAAATGTCATGATGACCATGAGGGATGTTGTCTGCATTATCCAGTCTGGAACCGTTGGTTCAGCGATAGACTCCGTGGGCCCGAATAGCGACACCAGCACGAACGCGTTCGCCATTAACAATGGCGCGATAAGAAAAATATCATAGGCCACAGCGAGCAGCTGCCGCCATGCGTTGAGTCGGGTAAGTTGGGGCACTCAGTGTTCCTTGCTTGGCGCCAGATTCAAGTGATCAGTATTTGGATTGATAGGTTTAGAGGCTCGCTTAATGGTAGGAATCACGGCGCCTGCTGGGGCAAGGTCAAACCCCTGGCCAAAAGCGCTGGGAGTTTGTGCTGGAGTGGGTGAAAGCAAGAGTTCTCCGGCAGGTGCTACTTCTAGAGGCACCTGAACATCAACTACATAAGGCTTGGCGCTTGGCCGGGACGAGACTCGGTCAATAGGCTCGTAATCTACGGGTTTATCAGCATCTGCCTGCGACTGAATCTCAATAAGCTCTGAGGGAATAGTCGGGGTTTTAGCTTCAAATATTGCTTTTTCATGAGGCGACTTCTCGAGGGCAGCAGCGCCGGCTTCGATTGGGCCTCGGGTAGACGTTTGACGCTGCACAGTGACCTGCAGTCCAGCATCGGTAAGGATCTTGCGAAAGTGTAGTGCAGAGGCTTTGTTGCAGCTCTTTTTAACCCTACGTCTGGTTCCGTTTAAAAGTTGATCGGCCATACCGACGTCCAGACCGAACAGGTCCGCCAATTTAGCTACGGCATCCCCGCGCTGGTATCCAGGAAGGATCTGCCCGGTGAGGTATATGTCGAAATTGGATTCCATTACCTGACTTTGCTAAAAGCTCCGCATTTTAAACGAATTTAAATAAATCCCATTGATGCGCACAGTGCGACAACTTCAAGTAACATGCAATGAGATAGATTCTTAATTGGGACGCTGGCTGAGCCAGCCGGAGTATAGCCCCATGGCAGTGCAAGAAGAAATACAGACTCGCCTCTACAACAGCTTGGCACCGCTTGAGCTTGAGGTAAGCAATGAAAGTTTTATGCATAACGTACCGGCGCATTCTGAGACGCATTTTAAGGTGACTGCAGTAAGCACCGCGTTTAGTGGTCTAAGAAAGGTGAGGCGTCATCAACTTGTCTATAAGGAACTGAGTGACCTGTTGGCCGGACCGGTGCACGCCCTTGCAATGCATTTGTTTACGCCAGATGAGTGGCAGGAAAGTCGCGGGGCACCTGACTCGCCAAGGTGTCACGGTGGGGAAAAGTAGAAGTTCAATCGAGACATTGGAACAAACCAAACGCCTCCCTGGGCTGATCTGGCAGAGATAATACCTGCGAGCGTGGTGTGCCCACCCTTGATTTGCATTACGGCACCGCCCGAGGCTCCCGTTTCGAGGTGGCAGTCGGTTTCTACCCAGTAATCGCCGGCTTTAGTGATCGCACAGGTGGTCTGTACCAGTGACCAGAGTGCGTCAGGGCGCTGGCCTACACGCTGATAACCCGCCATGGTAACAATGCTACCGATCACGAGATCGGTAAGAGCATAAGGTATTGCTTGTGCGTCGACGACGTTTGGGTCGCTAAGGTAGGTAATAGCCCAATCATCTTTAATGCCTCCACCATGAGCGCCCAGTCGTAATTCTTGCCACCCCCCATTAAACCAGGCTTTCGGCGGTTGCGTGAGGTCCATTTTGCCGTCAAAACAGTGCCAAGCAGTAACAATTATTCCTTTATCGCGGTCAACGAGTGTCCCTGAGCAATCTTCCGTAACGTGGTACGTCTTGGCACCGTCATTGCGCTTTAGGGGTATATTCAAACGCACAATCCCAGAGTAGGGCGCCGGCTTTAGGCCTCCTTGGGGTGCACCGTCTACAGTAGACGCTACCCCCTGCGGGCAGAAGAAAAACAGCAGGCATAAGCCTATCAATCTAAGGACAGAAATCACCATGGCTTTTGATTTTGCAGTGCTGTTGTTTGGGGATTGGCATGCCCCTGATCGACGCTTCAGTTTTGAATACATCCCTACCGTCTGTTCGTCAGTCTAATGGGGGCGTCTCCGGGCCGCGTTGGTAGCGGCGCAGCTGAAAAATTCGTCATGTAGCTACACCGCCCGGTCAGCGGCGGGCCCGATGTTACATCCCGGTGGCGGGAAGCTTTTGCATCGCAATAGCAAGTGCTTCGGTATAAACAACGACCACAGTGTCACCGAGTGAGACAGCGTCGAATTTGCCCTTGGGGATACCACCGACGGTGTGCATTTTCCCCCGACTATCTTTTATCATTACGAACCCAGCTTCTGCATCAAAGGCCTCGATTGAGCAGACTGCTCGCACTTGCCTTGCAGCGCCAACTGCAGGGTGGGCGGGATTTTCATCGATCGCTCCGTCTTCTAAAACAACCCAGGGATTAGCCAGTTCCTCTGCGGTGGGCTCCCGTACTTCACCGTGCAAAGAGGCTAGGTACTCCGCTGCAACACGATCACCCACACTGAGGTCGGCGACCTTGACAATTTTTTCTTGAGCAACAACCGTGACGTGCTGGCCCTGAGGTCCGACCAAAGTCACTTCTTTTGTGTCCAGATCAATTGCAGAGATTTCCGCTTCGATTGCAGCGACTACGGCTCGGGTGCCCTCAGTTTTTGGTTGGTGGTGCTCGGCTGAAGGAGGATGTTCATGTCCGCCTTCGTGATGGGCAGCTTGCAAAACTGGTACTGAGACGGCAAACATGAGCGTAAAAGTACGGATAAAAATTTTCATGATAACTCCTAAGTTTTTAATTCGGCTTACTCGCTGCGCTCAGCGCCTGAGTTGCTAGAGCAGGGACAAGTGTCTTCTATTGATTTCTGAAGTTCTCCAATAATAGCATTTGCGGCTAACTTGCGTGTGCAACACCATAGCAATCTAGCGTCAGAAAGTATCTTTCCACAGGCGAAGACCCGCAAAAACCTCGTCGTCAGTGCCAACGGATCTAGACTCTGCTGTCAATTTTTTAACAACATCAGGCGCATCCCAGCGCATGAAAGGGTTCGTGGCAATTTCATCGGCAAGAAGCGATGGTACGGTTGGAATGTTTTGCTTTCGCAGGGACTCACAATATGCCAGACGCTCTACAAGCGCCGCATTATTCGGGTCAGCCTCTAGTGCAAACTGCAGGTTTGCCAAGGTGTACTCGTGTGCGCAATAAACTTTCGTTGCAGGGCTCAGGCTTCGAAGCTTGGCCAGTGATTTGCGCATCATGGGGTGAGTTCCTTCAAAAACTCGCCCACAGCCCCCGGCAAATAAGGTGTCGCCGCAGAACAACACACCATCCCCCTGATAAGCAATGTGATCCAACGTGTGTCCTGGGACCTCTATAATGTGCAGGGGGCTCCCTAAAACATTTAGCGTATCTCCTTCCCTGACCCGATGTGTCACCGGCGTAATTTTAGGATTTTCAGGCCCCCAAATCTCACACTGCGCGGCTTTTTTGAGTGCGTCAATACCACCAACGTGATCGAAATGGTGGTGGGTTATAAGAATTCCTTTGAGTGTAAGGTCGCGTACCGACAGGGCCTGAAGCACTGGGGATGCATCCCCGGGGTCAACAACAAACGCATCGGTACCGTTATGCAATAACCAAATGTAGTTGTCTGAGAAGGCGGGGATAGGTTCGATGTTCAGCGTTGTAACCATAGGTACTCTCGCTACCGGTTGGGTATTGTTCGTGAGGGGGTTGCCGCAACCACCCAGGTGCGGCTATCGTGCCACGATGCGCCAATTTTTTACAATCCGCCCGCAAGTTGCGCCACGGCAAGCCCTGGAGCAATGGTACGTTGAAACTCCTCTGGGCCAGCGGCTAAAGCAGCAATTGATCAAGGACATGACCGCGGTTCTCGATCAGTGGTTTGGCTACCACATGTTAGTCATTGGCCTCAACGCGGATATCCCAATTAATAACCTAACGCGGGTTCGCCGCATAATGCAGGTTTTAGATAGTCAGCAGCATTCCCTTGAGTACTGCACTGGGATCTACGCAAACGATGAGGAGCTGCCCATCGCTACGGAGTCCATAGATGTGGTGGTCGTAATGCATGCCCTTGACCTCAGTGCCGATCAACACCAGTTGCTGCGGGAAGTTCATCGGGTACTCACTCCCCATGGCCATCTCCTTGTCGTTGGTGCCAATGGTCTGAGTCTCACTGGTTTGTGGCGGCGCCTTGTTGCCCTGTGGCCTGGTTCTAGATCAGGGGCGGCTCGTGAACCCGGTCCAAGGCGGCTGGAAGATTGGCTAAAATTGTTGGACTTTGCTGTGGCGCCAGTACGCCACAAAGTCGTGATTCCTGCTGCTGGTAATAGTCGCTGGGCACGTTGGCTAATTGGCATTGATGAATGGTTGGTCGATCACAATATCCCCTTGGGCTCAACCTACTTGATGTTCGCTGACAAACTGGTGAGAGGTAATACCAAAATGCATTCATTTGAACGTACTCGGGCGCGATTAATGGGGTTATCTGTCCCCAATTCGGTGGTAGGAACGCGAGGCTCGGCGACACGCAGCCCGCTGAGGCCAGTTGAATGAAGAGGGTTGAAGCGTTTACCGACGGTGCTTGTAAGGGCAATCCTGGACCCGGAGGTTGGGGTGTATTACTGCGGCTAGAGGGGCAGTCTCGTGAGCTATTTGGAGGCGAAAGCGCTACAACCAACAATCGCATGGAACTTACAGCAGCTATTGAAGCTTTAGCTGCGCTTTCGGAAACGTGTACGGTGGAACTTACCACCGACTCCACCTACGTCAAAGATGGTGTGACTCGCTGGATGATCAACTGGGAGCGTAACGGCTGGCGCACAGCCGCGGGGAAACCCGTAAAAAATCAAGATTTATGGCAGGCGCTGAAGGCGCAGGTAACAAGGCATCAAGTGAATTGGCACTGGGTTAAGGGGCACAGTGGGCACGCTGAAAACGAGCTGGCGGATACGCTTGCCAATCGCGGGATCTCGGAGTTAAAAGGGTGAAGCGTCAGGTCGTACTAGACACGGAAACTACCGGCTTGGAGGTTAGTCAGGGGCATCGCATTATTGAAATAGGCTGTGTCGAACTGATCAACCGTCGCTTAACAGGGCGGCATTTTCATCAATATATACAGCCCGAGCGGGACATTGATGCGGGGGCCTTGGCCGTTCACGGAATTACGCCCGAATTTTTGGCCGATAAACCTACATTTGATCGCATCGTTAAAGACTTTCTTGGCTTTATCGAGGATGCCGAACTCATCATTCATAACGCCCCTTTCGACGTGGGCTTCATCGATGCTGAGTTCATGCGCCTCGATCGTAATCATCCCGATACTGCATCGCTATGCTCTGTTGTAGACACTCTGACATTGGCTCGCTCGAAACATCCTGGCCAGCGAAATAGCCTAGATGCTCTATGTCAGCGGTATCACGTAGACAACGCGTCTCGAACCCTCCATGGGGCGCTCTTAGATGCTGAAATTCTTGCTGATGTTTATCTGACAATGACTGGGGGACAAACCACGCTTGGTCTTCATGATGAGCAGGGCGAGGAAGGGGGTGGTGTCGTGGGTACCAAGAGAATTAGGCGACTCAATGCAGACCGCCCGGCGTTACCTGTGCTGTGCGCTACGCCTGAGGAGGTGGAACGCCACGAAAGTCGCCTCGACCAAATAGCAACTCACAGTGGCGGGACCGTGTTGTGGCGGGAACATTGAACAGAGTGCTCTAGCGCCTATTCCACACACCACAACGGGCTAAACTGTCCCAGGGCTCTCTAGATAAACAAGTAGACAGCACCCAGACCAACCGAACCAAGAACAAGCGTATAGGGCAGTGCCATTACCACCATGCGACCGTAAGACAAGCGAATCAATGGTGCGACCGCAGACGTCAGTAAGAATAAGAACGCTGCTTGTCCGTTGGGCGTCGCAACACTAGGGAGATTCGTCCCAGTATTAATTGCTACGGCTAAACTGTCGAATTCAGCGCGGGTAATCTCTCCAGCATCGAGTGCCGCTTTCACCTCATTGATGTACACCGTAGCGACAAAGACGTTATCAGAAATCATCGACAGTACACCGTTTGCGACAAAAAACATGGAAGGGCGGATGCTTGCATCCAGATTAAGTACCCAATCGATAACCGGTGTAAATAAATGCTGTTCGTGAATCACGGCGACAATGGCAAAAAAGACGACAAGCAGTGCGGTAAAGGGAAGTGCCTCTTCAAAGGCGTGGCCAATTTGATGTTCTTCGGTGATGCCGTTAAACGCGGTTAGCAAGACAATGACCAGTAACCCAATAAGGCCTACTGCAGCAAGATGCAATGCCAAGCCAATGACCAATATGACGGCGACGCAGGCCTGAATAACGAGTTTTGCATTGCTACGTGGACTGGCTTTGGCCATTTCTCCTTGCTGGAATTCCTCCAAGACGCTTCGGACTCTGGGGGGTAGTTGGGCCCCATAGCCAAAAGACCCCGTCATTTCTAGCAACAAACAGGTCACTAAACCCATGGCGAGAACCGGCATGGTTACTGGCGCCATGAGAATGAAAAATTCAATGAAGTCCCAGCCGGCGACAGTAGCAATTAACAAGTTCTGTGGCTCTCCTACCAGCGTGCAAACACCGCCCAGCGCGGTGCCAACGGCGCCATGCATCATGAGACTGCGCAGAAAGGATCGGAAATTCTCCAAATCTTCCCGATGATTATCGTGAACGCTGTTGTCGTCCGCATGATCATGGTCGTCTTCGCCATGATGTTTGCCCGACGCAACCTTGTGGTAAACCGAATAAAACCCCACGCTCACACTGATAAGAACGGCTGTGACCGTAAGGGCGTCTAGGAATGCAGATAGCACCGCGGCAACTAGCGAGAATAACAGTGACAATACCTTTTTGGATCGTACGTTCAGAAGGATTTTGGTGAACACAAAAAGCAGGAGGTCCTTCATAAAGTAAATACCTGCCACCATGAACATCAGCAGTAGGATTACTTCGAAGTTAGCTGCGGTTTCGTGGTAGACGGCGTGAGGATCAGCCATCCCAATCACGATAGCTTCTATAGCGAGCAACCCACCAGGCTGCAGTGGATAGCAACGAAGCGCTAAAGCGAGGGTAAATATAAACTCTCCGATCAATACCCAGCCCGTAAAAAATGGGCCTGCCACGGCTAGGAGGATTGGGTTCAAGACCAAAAAGCCGATGATTGCCTGCTTGTACCAAGTCGGCGAGGACCCCAAAAAGTTATGCCAAAACGCCTGGCGTGCTGTTTCTTGCATGGTAGAGCCCTGTATTGTTTTTAGTCGGGTTGTTCGACGTATTACGCTGAAAATGCAGAAAGCGATGAGAATGACTGAGTTTATTGGAAAAAGACAGAATTGATACCAAGGAAATGGACTTTTGCCGGGTTGTGCCCATCCTCTGAGGTTTCTACTATGCGGCGGCGCACAGGAGAAAGACATGCTTGAAATTAAAACCGTTGATGAGTCACCGGCTTCAGGGGACTACGTATTTATTTTTGCGAAAGACAATGCGGTGGTGTCACTACAACGTCCACCTGACCAATTTTGGTTGCGGGACGAAGTTGAACAAGCATTTGGGGAGGTCGGCATTGGTGCGCCCTTGGGTTATTGGGCCGGCCGACCAAGCTATGTTATTGAAGTGGATTCGCAGGGTCTAAACGCCATGGAGCACCTTTCGGGTAATTTATACTCACTTTTCGGGCGGGTTCCCGATGCCGTGTTTGCCGCCTATGGCCGGGCGCTGCAGATGCTTTCTTGGAAGCGAGATCACCAGTTTTGTGGGCGTTGTGGTGCTGAAACCGTGTTGACAGACGGCAATAAGGCGCTCGCATGTAAAGCCTGTGACCACAGTTCTTACCCGCGATTGAATCCATGCATCATTGTCGCTGTGGGTAAGGGCGAGCAGCTGTTGTTAGCAACAGCCGCAGGACGTGCCACAGGTTTTCATAGTACTCTCGCCGGCTTTATAGAGCCGGGTGAGTCGGCAGAGCAGGCTGTTATTAGGGAAGTGCAAGAAGAAGTAGGCGTCCGCGTTACCAACGTCCGCTACTTAACTTCACAGCCTTGGCCTTTTCCCAGCCAATTAATGTTGGGGTTTTTTGCGGATTATGCCGATGGTGACATCGTGATTGACCCTGCCGAAATTGCGCACGCAGACTGGTATAGTCGCGACGCGCTGCCGGTGATTCCGCCTCCTCAGTCAATCGCAGGTCAACTGATACATCAATTTTTTGCAACGTCTTAATTGTTTGCTGTTACTCACGTCTCGAAGGGAGTCGTAATGGAATTTTTTCAGGAAATCGGTCTTTTTCTCGCGGAGGCTGTCATTTTAGTGACCGCAATTATTGTTGTGGTTGTCGCAATAGCCGCAGTCAGTCAACGCCGCCGAGACGGGGAGGAGGGCTACATCGAAGTCCGCCGACTTAACGATCGCTATGCCGCATTTCACGACGCCGTTCGCGCATTTACCGAGCACCCAGAAAGCAGAAAAGTGCGTGAGAAGGCAGAAAAGAAAACGACAAAGGCAGAACAAAAGCAGGCCAAGCAAAAGGCGAAGGATGAGGCCGGTGATAGCAGTGAAGAGATCGAGGGCGTGGCCCGACTTTTCGTTCTGCGATTCCAGGGCGACATAAGGGCCAGTGAAACAGAAAGCCTAAGAGAGGAAATCTCGGCGATCGCGCCAGAACTGCGTCAGGGCGACGAAGTCTTGCTGTGCCTTGAAAGCCCAGGCGGCATGGTCCACAGCTACGGCCTGGCCGCTAGCCAATTACAACGCATCCGAGCCACAGGTGCCTCATTGACTGTTGCCGTCGATAAGGTTGCTGCGAGTGGTGGGTATATGATGGCGTGTGTGGCTGATCGAATTATATCGGCCCCGTTCGCAGTTATAGGGTCCATCGGTGTGCTGGCTCAGCTGCCAAATTTCCACCGACTTCTCAAGAAGAATGATGTCGATTTTGAGCTGCTTACAGCGGGAAAATACAAGCGGACTTTGACGATGTTTGGAGAAAATACTGATGACGGTCGAGCAAAGTTTGTTGAGGACTTAGAGGACACTTATGACCTTTTTAAGGATTTCGTGGCATTGAACCGACCGGTCGTTGATATTGAAGTCGTCGCGACGGGTGAAATTTGGTACGGGCAGCGTGCCCTAGATCAAAAGCTTGTGGATGAGCTATCCACCTCAGATGCCTATTTACAAACTAGACTTGCCGAGACTGAGGCATTCGAAGTTAGGTTCGTCCCTAAAAAGAGTTGGCAAGAAAAATTTGGGATGGCTGCAGAGGCGGGTATCGAACGTACATTTTTGCGTCTTTGGCAACAGGGAGCCAGCCGCTTCTTACCCTAAGGTGAAGGAGGGGGCTTAGGCTCGCTGCAGTGAGTTCCCCGCAACAGTGCATTATCGACCAGCGCTTCTTGAGCTTCTCCAGGCGCGGCCAACGCCGCCGCAGAAAGAGTTTGCTCGCAAGGGTCCGGGACTGGTGATTTCGTGCTTTCACTCAAAAAATAAACGATTAGTACAACCGTGGTTGTCAAAACAGCACTGCTGGCAAACTTGCCGCGTTTATTCATGATTCAAGTGCCAACTCGAGAACCGCTTCATGGTGACTGAGATACACACTTCCTCCTAGCTGCCGTAAAAACGCACTGCGTTTGAGGGCGTCCATTACCGGCCCTTTGACCTCGCTAAGGTGCAACTTTACATTGCGCTCTAGCAGGCTAGTGTTTACTGCCTGTAGAGCCTCTAATGCGCTGAGGTCGATCATATTCACTGCGGGGCACATCAAAATGACGTGCTCTACACCTTGGCGCTGCTCGAGCTCAGTGTCAACAAGCTCCTCCAAAAACGCGGCGTTGGCAAAATATAAACTCTCATCGATCCTAATAGACAGGATATTGGCGTGAGTCTGTACATCATGACGGTCGATGTTTCGATAATGCTCGGTGCCCGGCACTGTCCCAACTATGGCGAAATGAGGACGCATAGTTCTGTACAAATGAAGTGCGATACTGGCGGTAACGCCAGAAATAACACCAATCTCAACGCCCAGCAGCAAAGTCAGTAATATCGTGATCGCAATGGCCATGAAGTCGGCGTGATCGTAATGCCAGGCGTCCCTAACGATTCTCCAGTCAATGAGACTGCTTACAGCAATTACGATAGTGGCTGCGAGTGTCGCTTTGGGCAGGTAGTACAGCGCTGGTGTTAGTAATAAAGCCACGATTGCAATACCTGCGGCCGTAAATACAGAAGCGGCCTGGGTTTTCGCGCCGGCATCAAAATTGACCACTGACCGAGAGAAACCCCCGGTAACCGGAAATCCACCCGAGAACGCAGAGGCGACATTTGCGGCACCTAAGCCAATAAGTTCTTGGTTGGCGTCAATACGTTCACGGCGTTTAGCGCCAAGTGTGCGCCCTACTGAGACGGACTCGATAAAACCGATGAGGGCAATGAGAAATGCTGGGAGTATCAATTCGCTGACTACGGCCCAATTAATATGTGGTTGTGAAAAAGCTGGTAGCCCCTGAGGGATGGCCCCCACTAAAGCCACCCCCTTACTATCAAGGTCTGCGGCGTACGCAATGAGTATGCTCATAATGATGGCTGCAACGGGAGCGGTTTTGGCGAGGGTCTCCGATAGCAATTGACTCAGCCCAAGTTGGGTTAGCAGTGCGGCTAAATACTGACGACTCAAGTACAAAAAGAGCAGGCAGAACACACCGATCGCCAGGGTGGGCAGGTTAGTTATGTAAAGTTTGATCGCCAGGCCGTGCAGCAGTTCAGGTAATGTCTCACCGGGAGCATCGACACCAAAAATATGACTGAGCTGGCTGAGAGCAATAATGATTCCCGACGCTGTAATAAATCCTGATACAACCGGGTGAGATAAAAAATTAGTGACGAAACCAAATCGGAGAAGGCCTAGAAGCAAAAGAACGAGCCCGCTGAGCAGAGCTAGGGCGATCGCAGCTGTTGCATAGTCAACGGTGCCTTGTTGAGCTACTTGGCCTACCGCAGTCGCTGTCATCAAAGAAACAACGGCAACTGGTCCTACGGACAGCGTGCGACTTGTGCCAAAAATCGCGTAAGCAACCAGTGGCAGGACACTGGCGTACAGCCCCATTTCTGGGGGTAAACCCGCCAACAGCGCGTAGGCGAGGGATTGCGGGATCAGCATGATGGTAACGACTAAGGCGGCGACCAGATCGCTACCCAGCATTTTTCGATTGTAGTGACGCAGCCAGTCTTGGCAGGGCAGTTTACTCACGCCTATCATCGCAGTTCATTTTGTTCCCTATATCGCTAGGTATATCAGGAGTCTTGCTCAGGCTTTACCAGCCACTCCCGTCCTTTCAACATGGCATTCCAATAAAGCCACGGTAGAGCTTGGGCCTTGAGTAGCCAGGCTATAACTGATGGATGCTGTCCATCGATGAGCCATTTTGGAAAGCTAGGAAGCAGTTTGCCGCCGTACCCAAACTCCGCGAGGACGATCTTGCCCCGTTCTACGGTTAAAGGGCATGAACCATAGCCGTTGTAATGGTTTACGCGATCACTGGATCCCGCATGAGCCAGCAGGTTAGTAGCCACAACAGGGGCCTGCGCTCTAGCCGCCGCTGCAGTTTTTGCATTGGGGGCACTAATGACGTCGCCCAAGGACCAAACGTTCTCGAAGTTTTTACTTTGTAACGTGTCTTGATCTACGTCCACCCAGCCATCTGTATTAGCTAGGGGAGATTGGCGGATAAATTCAGGTGCACATTGAGGCGGGCAAACGTGGAGCATGTCGTACTCGGACTCCACAAGCTCGCCCTCACTATTTTTAAAAGTCGCGATCTTAGCTGCGCTATCGATCTTCGTAAGGGTGTGCTGCAGATGTAAGGCCGCATCGTACTTTTCGATGTATTTCATCAATGCCGGCACATAATGTGCAACACCAAACAGGCCGGGAGTAGAAGTAAAGAAGTTAATATCAATATTGCGAATCACCCCCTGTCGAGACCAGTGGTCAGCGGACAGATACAGCGCTTTCTGCGGTGCTCCGGCACATTTTATGGGCATGGGTGGCTGGGTAAAAAGCGCTTTTCCTGACTTCAGTTTTTGCACAAGCTCCCATGTGTAAGGCGCTGTTTTATAACTATAATTTGATGTTACACCATTGTGGCCCAAAGCGTCCTCAAGGCCCTCCACGCCAGCCCAGTTGAGCTTCAATCCGGGGCATACCACCAATCGCTCGTAGGTGATGTTGGTGCCGTTACTCAGCTCTAAAGCGTTGTTACTTGGGTCTAAAGTGGTAACCGCAGTCTTGATCCACGTTGCTGACTTAGGCATGACTGATGCCATGGCTCTTGACGTTGAGTGGCTCGAAAAGACGCCGGCTCCTACCATCGTCCAACCGGGTTGATAGTAGTGCGTGTCGGCGGGTTCTACGATAGCTACCGACAGATGAGAGGCTCGGCGTAAAAGGCTAGAAGCAGTGGCGATACCCGCGGCACCACCACCCACGATTACAACGTCATATTGTTTGGCTACGGTCATCTTGGATCTCCTGTTAAAAAGTCTTGCTCGGCGTCTGGTGACGCAGGCGACGCTTCAATGGGAAGTTCTGCCATATGCATTCCCCCAAAACCATTCAAAGGTACTTTAAGAAAAAACCGGTCATCTTTATCAGCTGCAGGAATGAATCCCGCCCGCATGTTGATTTGTAATGACGGCAGTATTAGCGAGGGCATTCCCAGCTGCACATCTCGGGCCTCTCGCATTCGTACGAAGTCCTGCGCCTGAATATCGTGGCCAATATGAATGTTCGTTGCTCGCTGCTCGGCAACCGTGGTCTCGTAAGCGAGGCCCCGATCGTCAGGCTGATAGTCATGGCAAACAAAAACCCGCGTTTCCCCGGGTAACGCCAGTAGTCGCTGGATAGATTGGAATAGGGCGCCCGCGTCACCGCCGGGAAAGTCACATCGGGCAGTTCCGGCATCGGGCATAAACAGGGTGTCTCCAACGAACAGAGCATCTTCTATTAAATACGCCATACAGGCAGGTGTATGGCCTGGCACGTGCATAGCAAGGCCCTTTAATTGCCCCACTTTAAAACTATCGCTGTCAGCGAACACCCGGTCGAATTGGCTACCGTCTTGAGCAAAATCTGATCCTTCGTTAAAAATCTGCGCAAAAGTGTTCTGGACCTGAGTGATCATTGCGCCAATCGCGATTTGGCCTCCAAGGGACTTCCGGATATAAGGTGCCGCGGTTATATGGTCTGCGTGAACGTGGGTCTCTAATATCAGGTCTACGGATAAGTCTGTTTCCCGCACGTAATCAATCAGCTTATCTGCAGTCTCCGTGCTTATGGTCCCTGAGGCGTAGTCGAAGTCCAAAACTGGATCGATAATGACGCAGCGCCGTGTAGTTTCGCAGGAGACAACATAGGAAAGTGTAGAGGAGTCTGGGTCGTAAAAGTGTTTAATTAACATCTGGGTTCCAGAGCAAGGCAGGGATTTCATTAATGATTATAACTTAATAGCTTTTAGTTATGCCCGCCAATGGAGGCCTTTCACAAGCCTGTGTATTCGGGCCGATTAAGAAATAATTCTGAGTGGCAGAGCCCGCCGTATCCTGTAGTTCAGATAGGGTTCTCTTGAGCGGGCATTACCTAATCGGATTCATTCCAAAGCTGGGGCACCTGAACAGCCTAAACATAAATGCGCATAATGTATATTATGTTAAATTGATAATGTGGGGCTTTACGTAGGTCAGATGATGTAAATGAACAAGTTTTGCTATCGATAGCAGCCGTCAATTTTGCGGTGTTCATTGAATGACCCATGAGACCCACAGAGTAGCGCCCCACCGGAGGTATTGGGCTGCAGGTTTAATCGCGATACTGAAACCGCCGGCGCCGGAACCTTACATGCTCAAGCTCAATATTTGTCGCTTAATAGAGATATGAGGGTTCATGAAACGATGACGCGAACACCACGCAGTACACGAAGCGACTATATCAACCCGATCGGCGCAGCGAAGCCTGAAGATCATGATAACTTGTGTTGGACAATCCTAGCCTAGGAGAAAAGTGTGTCAAACATAAATCCCCGTCATAGATCACGTCGACAATTCCTTTTAGGTAGCGGCGTTACGGCATGCGGTTTGGGTTTAAGCGGGTGCGATCCTGTACCAGCCAAAAGATACAACGAAGCCGATATCGCGACATTGTCTAGGCAGCGTACATCTGAAAAAGCCCGCAGTGGGAAAGGCCCCTACGGCTCGCAAATCTACCCCGGATATCGAGGCCTAGCTAAACTACCCTGGTTTGAGCTAGACAAAGACGGCAATCTGTACTGTAACGACGATGACGTACCCTACTCTATCGACGTTCACTGCCACCTAGGTATGTCGGTGCTGTTTCGCCCACGTCTGGACTTGCTCGCTGCCACTTCTCGCGTTAAACATTTACTCGATTGTGACGCCACTGATCCTGGCTGTCCCCTCGACCTCGATATCTACATCAACGGCAACTTTTCCGATCAAGCTCTTGATGATCTAACGATGAGTACCATCGCACAGGGCGTCTGGGGCAGTCCGTTTACAAAAACCCAAACCATCCCTAATTTGTTGCGTGAAATGGAGTCGATGCGAGTGCAGCAAGCGATGCTACTACCTATCAAGCTTGGACTGCCTTTTGGTGATCAGCTTGAACAAGATTGGTTCGCCGCGGTTAACGCCGG
>JAQWYY010000155.1 GCA_029253705.1 Luminiphilus sp.
ATCTTTTGTTGATAGTAGCGAGCCGCTGCCAGTCCGCTCATGCCTGCGCCGACCACGATCAGGTCATAGTGCTCATTCAATGTTTCGTAGTGTGCAGGTTTGTTGCCGCGCCAGGCCAATTCGTGGGCTACTTCAAAAGAGCCTTCATGGCTTCCTCGCATACCTGTTTGTATAGGGGGGTAATAAGCTGAAGAATCTGGCGGGCTAAATACCGTGGGGGCTTTAGCCGTTACCGGCGCGCCGGTCGCGACTTCTTTGCCACATCCGGTGAGCATTAGGCCGCCGGTGCCAATGACAGCGCCGTTTATAAAATCGCGACGTGTTATCTCAATCGGCATAGACAGGCTCTTTTCTTAATCTTTTGCATCACGTTATTTTCCGCTTTACATGTCAGTCGACAGGTTATAGCCTGTCGACTGACATGTGCAAGGCTTTCGTCGATTTTTCGATCGCCAAAATAGGATAACTCTAGTAATGAGCAACCTCACTGCTAATGATACCGCCCTCGATATTCAGATTAATCGCTTTGGTTTTTGGTGCGCCGTTATTTGTATTGCAACAGGGTTGCTATCGGCAGCACTGCCTCTGGATGTTCAGGGTGGATATGACGCAACTCCCGCAGAACGATTGAGTTGGCTCGCGGCTCACAGGGGATTGTTCATTGCCGCCTGGCTCAACCAAATCGTTGCAATGCTTGCCTTGTCGGGCCTGTTTCTGGCCATCACCTGGCGAGTCCGCCATAAAAGCCCCCTCAGTGCCCTGCTGGCAGCCGGTGCTACTGCCCTGGCGACTATGGCCTTTGTCATTCCTAAGTTTATGGCGGTCTGGACCATACCGCTGTTAGCGGAAGCGACTTTATCAGGGACGGCGGGCTCAGAGATGGCAGCCATGCTGTTGCCACTGCTTAACGTGTCGATTCCCTTCTCCCTATATACCTCATTCGATTACATGGGCTTTTGGCTTTATTCGCTGTTCGCTCTACTCGTGATGGTGCCCATGGTCGACCGCGATTGGCTGTCTAAGTTTGCGGCTTTGTCACTGGGGCTATTTGGCGTGGGTTTTCACGTGGCGTTTGCAATGCTGATCTTCGGGGTAATTGGTGCTCCAGATATTGAAGTGTCCTTTGGTCTTACCTTTATACCGTTACTACTTTTGATCTTGGTAATGGTGGCGATTTTTCGGCGCGTGAACTGATGTGATTGCTCAAAAAATTGTTACGAGAAGCGCTCTGTGATTCTCGAAAAATTTAAAAATATAACAACAACCGTTCAGTTAAGGAGATAGTGATGACAGGATTCATTCGAAAAAAGGTCTTCGTTGCCATTGCGGCTCTTACCTTCACAAGCGCTGTAAGTGCGCAGCTCGAGGAGGTGTTGGTGAGTGCGCAGAAGCGTGATCAAAGTTTGCAGGATGTTCCGATTTCGATCAGTGCCGTGAGTGAGGATATGCTCGAGAAGACCGGTATCAATACCATCACCGAGGTTATCCCTATGGTGCCCGGCCTTACGGGCGCCGATTATGGCTTGGCGACAAACAGCTGGGCGATCCGCGGTATTGGCAGCAATGATTGGACGATTGGTTCAGAGCCCTCGGTTGGCGTATTTGTCGACGATAGTTACGTAGGGCGCAACATTTTTGCCTCGTCTAATTTTTTCGATATTAACCGTATTGAGGTAGTGAAGGGGCCACAAGGGACGCTATTTGGACGCAACGCCGCCGCCGGTGCGATAAGTTTAATCACGAATAAGCCCGGTGATGAGAATGAGCTGCGCCTGGGTGCAGCACTGGGTGATGAGGGGC
>JAQWYY010000170.1 GCA_029253705.1 Luminiphilus sp.
GACTAGTATAGACAAAACGTTTTATATTTAAAATGTTATTATCGTCGAGACAGAGCCAGTAAAGTTTTGGCTCTGCAGTAGGGCTCTTCAAGCGAGGTGAGGGTAGGTTTTGAACCACAAAGCGACCGCTACAGAACTAAATCATGAGTCACGTGTACAAAGCGAAGATCACCAAAGCATTCGTCTTTGGCTGCGGCTGTTGACTTGTACGAACATGATTGAGCAGCGTTTGCGCGCGCGTTTGCGGGAAGAATTTGCTACCACGTTGCCACGCTTTGATTTCATGGCACAGCTGGAGCGAGCACCCGAGGGATTAACAATGGGAGAGTTATCTCAGCGAATGATGGTGTCTGGCGGCAATGTCTCGGGCATTGCCAACCAACTCGAGGGCGAGGGCTTTATTGATCGAAGTCCCGTTCCCGATAATCGCCGAACTTTGTGCGTTACCTTGACCGAGAAAGGTCGCGGGCGTTTTGCCGATATGGCCTCAGCGCACGAGGGTTGGGTGGTGGAAATGCTGGGCGATCTGTCACAGTCGGAGCATCAGCAAATTATGAAGCATCTCGGCCAACTCAAGCGTGGCGTATCTCCGCTGGAGGATTAATTACTGTGTGGAAGCCCCCTCAGCGAATCAAATATCAAACAACAGTCGCGCGCTGGCCGACCCAACATGAAGCCGCCTCATCGCAGTTGTTTTCTCCAATAAACCTAGGGTCTGTAAAGTTAGAGCAGCGCACCTGGATACCGGCAATGGTGCCATGGCGATCTAATGAAGCTGGAGAAGTGACTCAAGACGTCATTGACTGGTACGCCCGTTTCGCCCAGGGCAAGCCCGGCGCGATTGTTGTGGAGGCGACGGGTATAAGAGATATCCCCAGCGGCCCACTGCTTCGTATTTCTGACGATCGCTACATCGACGGGTTGAAGAAACTCGCTGATGCTGTGAGGGAGGCGAGTGAGGGACAAACGCGTCTTTTGATTCAGCTGATTGATTTTCTCAATATTCGAAAACGCCCCGACCCAGAAAAGTATTTTGATCGGTTTCTCGTGATCACTCCTGAGCACCGCCAAGCGCTAGCCCTAAACGACGCACCAGAGGCTAGCGTTAGGCAGGCCATGGCGTCGCTTTCTGGCGAAACCCTCGAAGGTATTTTGACTGCTCGCGAGTGGGACGCGCTGCAGTTCGGTGCTCGAGATCGCGTCACCGACATGGAAAACCCAGAAGTTGCTGGTCTGCCTCAATCATTACCGCCGCTGTTTGCTAGTGCCGCACTGCGCGCAAAGACCGCTGGTTTTGACGGTGTTGAATTGCACTATGCCCATGCTTATACCATGTCTTCATTTTTATCGGCCACCAATACCCGAACAGACGGCTACGGCGGGGGCACACAAGCGCGAGTGCGTTTACCCTTGGAGGTGTATGAGGCCGTTAGAGAAAGTGTGGGAGTGGACTACACCGTGGGGTGCCGCTTTCTCAGTGATGAGATTATAAATCATGGCAGTGGACTTGATGACGCCTGTTTTTTTGCTAAGTCTTTCGCTGCTGCAGGTATGGATTTTCTGAGTCTGTCCCGTGGTGGCAAGTTTGATGATGCAAAACAGCCGAGAGTTGGCGCGGCGGCATATCCATACACGGGTAAAAGTGGCTACGAGTGTATGCCCGCTTATTTATCGGATGAGCAAGGGCCTTGGGGGCGGAACGTAGAGCCGGTAGCAAAAATTCGCGCCTCGATACGCGAAGTTGGTTATACAACGCCGGTGGTTACCGCAGGCGGAATTTATAGTTTTGATCAGGCTGAAGCGCTGCTCCGTGACGAAAAAGCCGATGTTGTCGGCTTCGCTCGACAAGCACTTGCCGACCCAGATTGGTTTGAAAAGGTACGCATAGGTAGGGGCTCGGACGTCATGCTGTGTCGGTATAGCAACTACTGTGAAGGCTTGGACCAAAAGCACAAACAGGTGACCTGTGAGCTTTGGGATAGAAGTGGGCTTGATAAAGAGCACGCTGTTCTGGCTTCCGATGGCAAAAGGCGACTAACAGCGCCACCCTGGCGCACTAATAACACCGAGTCTTGAGACTGCTGTGTAGGGCGCACAATCTACTGACGCAATCAATCTGACAGCAAGATGCTGCCCAATCGAAGTTTGTAGGTTTGGTCTTAGGGCATTGCAGGCAATGCTTATGGGGCAAGCCTAGTTCCATACTTTAAGATAATTTAGTTAAACTGCTTATGCCGTCACCTCGTGATCAAAAGGGATCTGCCTGTTCATGCGTTTGCTGTTAGCACTTTCCCTGTTTTTGCTGCTGAGCCATGAAACTGGTGCAAATCCCAGTCAGCGCTTTGCTGATCTGCTCGAGCAAGTTGAGACAATAAGGGGAGCGAATCAGGTCGAAGAGGCCACGGGATCCTGCGACGAGGCGGAAAAAAAGGAGTTCATTCAACTTGTTGCTGCCGGCGATTCCCGCACAGGTTTTGACCCTTGGTACCGGTGGTACGGGGAGTTGGCAGACGTCGATCCTGACGACTATCCCAGCGCGCAAGCTTATCTGGACGCGTTAACTGCGCCCTTGGGTGCAGACGGTAGAGATCCTGGGTTTTCATACCTAACCACTCAGGCTGAAGACGACGCTAGAGGGGGATCTGGCGCCTATGTAGGTTTTGGATTTCAGTTCACTATAGACGATGCTGGGCGTTTTCTTTTTATTGATGTCTTGCAGGGTACCCCCGCGGGTAAGGCAGGATTTGTCCGAAGCGATGAGATTCTAGCGGTAGACGTAGGGAATGGATATGAGCCTCTGATACAAATAATCGAGAGGCATTCTACGTATGCAAGCCTTTTCGATGAGTTGTTTGGAGCGTCTGAGAAGGGCGTTGAGCGTGGCTTTCGTGTTAGGCGGGGTGCAACTACTGTCCAAGCCACGTTAGTTAAGAATAAGTTAGTTACTCCGCCCTTGGCAGTTGACCCATTGTTGATTGAGCGTGCTGGGAGACCTGTGGGCTACTTAAATTTACGGTCTTTCATTGGTACAGCCAATGCGGCCCTCGAGGAAGCGGCTGTCTTTTTTAGAGAAGCGGGGGTGACTGATCTAGTCATTGATTTTCGCTATAACGGCGGGGGGCGTCTTGACGTAGCGGACAAGATGCTAGACCTGTTTGGTGGTGCGGTAGAAGGTGCAACTGGTGAGACCAGTTGGCGTTTATCGCACAATGACAAGCGCCGCTCAGAGGATTTCAGCGCTGTTTTTGCGGAACTCCCAAACAGCATGCAGCCTAATAGGATTGCTTTTATTACTACGGGTGGTACAGCGTCGGCGAGTGAACTTGTTATTAATAGTCTCGCGCCACACATTGAGGTGGTTCTGGTTGGTGCTGACACCTTGGGAAAAGCCGTAGGCCAATATGCCTTTGATCAAAATTTAGGACCTGAAAAGTGGGCTGAGTGCGATACCAGGCTGCGTCTCATTGCCTTTGAAATTGTTAATGGTCAGGGTGATGGCGGCTATTACAATGGGTTAGCTAGCAGCAAACAAAGTATGAATCGGTTTACTCTTTGCCCAGCGGAAGATGATTTCAGTCGAGGCTTTGGTGATCCTAGGGAGGCCTCTTTGAGCGCCGCTTTAAACTGGTTCGAAGATGGCGGTTCTTGTGCGAGCAGCGCAAGGGCAACGCGCCGTCCAAAGCGGATGCAAAGAAAAGCGTCAGACCCCTTTAAACACCTCACCGATCGTCCCAGCGCGATGGCACCATTAGACCTCTCGCCCTGGGTGCGGTAACAGCAGCGTAATAACTTTTTAGGTGCTAGAGTTTGAGGTGCCGGGCATGGAACGCTACGTGCTCGGCGACGAAGCTTGCCACGAAAAAATAGCTATGGTCGTAACCGGCCTGCACTCTCAGCGTAATGGGATACTCGGCTGCTGTAGCAGCCTGTAACAGCAACTCAGGTTTGAGTTGCTCGCCTAGAAAGCCATCGCTACCGCCTTGATCAATTAAGATGGGTAGTCGCTCGTCGGCCTGCTGGATGAGATGACAGGCGTCGTGCTCTAGCCACGTTGCGGTGTCGGCACCGAGATAGTTACCCAGAGCCTTATGACCCCAAGGGCAGTTTGCCGGTGAGCAAATGGGTGAAAAGGCTGAGATTGACCGAAAGCTAGAGGGATTACGCAGCCCTATAGTGAGAGCACCATGGCCCCCCATAGAGTGCCCAGTAATGCCTATTCGTTGGCCGTCGACCGGTAGCAAAGAATTCACTAGTGCGGGCAACTCATCTACCACGTAGTCATACATTCGGTAGTGCGTGCTCCATGGCGCCTGGTTGGCGTTGACATAAAAGCCGGCACCTAAGCCAAAGTCCCAGCTCCCCTCCGGGTCGTCGGGTACATCGTCACCGCGAGGGCTGGTGTCCGGCGCCACAATAGCAATGCCATGTTCTGCTGCATACTGTTGGGCTCCGGCCTTCGCGACAAAGTTCTCATCAGTGCAAGTTAACCCCGATAAATAATAGAGAGCTGGAACTGGGCCGTTAGCGGCCTGCGGGGGCAGGAATACTGAAAACACCATATCGCAACTGAGGCTCTTAGCCCGATGACGATAACGCCGCTGTTCGCCGCCAAAGCAGCGATGGCTATCAATAAGCTCGGCCATATCTAGTAAACCACCACAGAACGAATGCTCTCGCCGCTGTGCATTAAATCGAAGGCTTTGTTGATATCTGAGAGAGGCATCTTGTGGGTAATTAGGTCGTCAATGTTTATTTTACCCTCCATGTACCAGTCGACGATTTTTGGCACATCGGTACGGCCACGGGCACCGCCAAATGCGGTGCCTCGCCAGGACCGTCCGGTAACAAGCTGAAATGGTCGGGTGGCAATTTCTTGTCCGGCCCCGGCGACGCCAATAATGCAGCTTTGTCCCCAGCCTTTATGACAGCACTCTAGCGCTTGGCGCATGACGTTTACGTTGCCGATACATTCAAAGCTGTAGTCAACACCACCACCGGTCATCTGCACTAAATGATCGACGACATCATCCACTTCGTTAGGGTTGACGAAGTCCGTCATGCCGAATTTTTTCGCCATTTCGATTCTGTCGTTATTTAAGTCGACACCAATAATTCGAGTAGCGCCAACTAAACGGGCGCCTTGTATTACATTGAGGCCGATTCCACCTAACCCGAACACGGCAACCGTAGCACCAGCTTCAACATTCATGGTGAAGGCAACTGCGCCAATACCGGTAGTGACACCACATCCGATGTAGCAAATTTTGTCAAAGGGGGCATCCTCGCGGACTTTGGCAACGGCAATCTCGGGAAGAACTGTGAAGTTGGAAAAAGTTGAGCAGCCCATGTAGTGCAGAAGGGGTTTGCCGTCGAGTGAGAAGCGACTGGTTTTATCGGGCATAACACCTTGGCCCTGAGTTTCCCTGATAGCTTGGCAAAGATTGGTTTTAGGATGCAGGCAAAAATTGCACTCGCGGCATTCGGGTGTGTACAGCGGAATAACATGATCCCCGGGTTTTACGCTGGTAACGCCGGCGCCTACTTCGACAACTACACCGGCACCTTCATGACCCAAAATCGCTGGAAAAGCGCCTTCAGGATCATCCCCAGAGAGTGTGAAAGCATCGGTATGGCAGACCCCTGTGGCTTTAATTTCTATCATGACCTCACCGGGTTGGGGCCCTTGTAAGTCGACATCAACAATTTCTAGAGGCTTACCGGCTTGAAAGGCAACAGCGGCGCGAGTTTTCATGATGTCTTCTCCTAAGTTAAGTTCGCAGTGTCGAACATTTCAGCGCAATTCTCCAGCCCCCACGAGGCTCGGGAGAAAGTTTTTTCGCGGAATTATTCTGTCTAATTGTGT
>JAQWYY010000180.1 GCA_029253705.1 Luminiphilus sp.
CGTCGGCCGTCTTACAGGCCTCAACAGCAGAGCCTGCAATCGTTGCCCCTGCGGATGCCACATCATTCAGAGCATCCTGAGAAAGATCAAAAATCTGCAGTGTATGCCCGGCCGATAAAAGATTCTTAGCCATGGGGCCGCCCATATTGCCAAGACCAATGAAGGCAATGTTTGTCATGAGAACTTCCTATAGTTTGAGTTAGGGCAATTCAAGAACAGGGGCGCCCGGAGCATCAGTAAAAAATCCATCAAGGACCCTCGCAGGTACCGACGCTACCGTGTCGTAAGTCCACTGGGGATTCCTGTCCTTATCGATGAGGAGCGCCCGCACCCCTTCACTGAATTCTCGGTGCCGCATAATTTGAGCTGCCAATCGCAGCTCTGAAATAAACACGGTCTCAAGGGTGGCATCACGGGATTCATTGAGCTGCCTAAAAATCCATGCTGCAGCGAGTTTGGACCCATTGATCAGTCCATCTCGAGCTCGACTTAGCCACGGATCATCGCCCTGCCATTGCGAAATACGATTAACAATCTGGGCGAGGTCATCTCCCTCTACCCAAGCATTGACCTCATCCATAAGGGGCTCTACCTGAGCTTGGGGCATGGATGCTACTGCGGGTAGATCCTTCAGTAGCGCGGCCACGGTGGCATTCGCATTACCCGAAGACCAGTCACTGGAAACCAAGGCCGCAATGACCTGATCGCGCTGGTCGTTTGCTAAAAAGTAGTTACCAAGACCGCAGAACAAAGCGTCTGCTGCATTAATATTAGCCGCCGTTAAAGCCAGAAAACGGCCTAGGTGACCAGGCATTTTATTGAGAAACCAGCTGCCACCCACATCAGGAAATAAGGCAATGGTGACTTCAGGCATGCCAATACGGGTACGCTCACTCACCACTCGATGGCTACATCCTGCGAGAATACCCAGTCCACCGCCCATAACCACACCATGCCCCCAACAAACCACCGGCTTGGGATAGGTGTGAAGGATGTAGTTCATCAGGTATTCACGGGCAAAAAAGTTCTCAGCGTAATCGCAAGGCCCACCAGGCATTGCCACACAAGAATCCCGAAGCGCCTGAACATCACCGCCGGCACAAAATGCCTTATCACCAACACCGTCTATAAAAACTGCGGCGACGGTGTTGTCATCACGCCAGGCCAGTAAACTGTCCAAAATAATCTCGACCATTTCACGGGTCAAAGAGTTCAATGACTGGGGTGCGTTTAAGGTGAGGTGGCCAATTCGGTGAGAGCCATCACCCAATAAGTTGCTATCGACAGTTCCTGACATAGCGCAGTTTCCTAACGGTTTTTCCAGTTGGGCTTGCGCTTCTCTAGAAACGCGTTAACCCCCTCTCGCTGATCCTCGGTGCTAAACAATGCGACAAACTCGGTCCGCTCCGCAGCCAGCCCCCCGGCAATGGTGATATCACGCGCCGCATGAATAAGTCGCTTGCAGGCCGTGACAGAGGTTGGGCTTTGTGCACCGGCACTGTTGGCCAGGCGGGTTGCTACAGCAAGCGCCTCCCCTGTGGGGACAACTTCCTCCACAAGCCCAATCGTCAACGCCTTTTCGGCATCAATACGCTCACCACAAAGGATCATTCGCTTAGCCCAGCCTTGACCCACTAATTGCGTGAGGCGTTGGGTACCGCCGGCGCAGGGCAATAAACCTACCGTAGCCTCCGGCAAGGCCAGTTTTGCTTGCGTCTCAACCACGCGAATATCACAGGCCATGGCAACCTCTAAACCGCCTCCCATCGCGAAGCCATTGATGGCCGCAACCGATACACCACGGAAATCTGATAGCGCCTCAAAAGCGGCGCCAAAGGCTTCGCCCATAGCTCGCGCCGTCTCAGGGTCACCGTCAGAAAACAGCTTGAGGTCTGCACCCGCAGAGAAAAACTTTTCGCCGGCGCCGGTGAGCACCAATGCATAAATTTGATCATCGGCGTTGAGGGCCTGCACAATAGCGCCGAGTGCGGGAAGGCT
>JAQWYY010000212.1 GCA_029253705.1 Luminiphilus sp.
TGTCGCTGTTTGCCGAAAAAAATCCCAGCGGAATATAGCCGCGATAATTTTCTGGCGTGATGGACTCTTGCAGTTTCTCGCTGAGAGGGCGGTTGAAGTACGTCTTCAGCAGCTGCCGCATTTCGGAAATCTGCCCCTCGGCTATGCCATGCCCACTGATGAGGGCAAAGCCGATGGTGGTAAACGCAGTTTCCAAGGCCTGCTTGACCACCTCATCGCTGGCCTGTAAATCAATCGTTGGTAAGTTGGATACGGTCATGGGCTTCCAGGGTGCATTGTCATCCAATTGATGGTGCAGTATTAATCTTGCCATCATCACCCATGGGCACTGGCCGTGCAAAATGTGGTGACTTGATGCTTACTAAAGAGGGTGGTTAATTGCTAAAGAAGTGCCACTTACTGCAAAAGCTCCCTTAGGTAGGATGCTGATTGCAGTGGGGTTCAACCCTCAAAGGAGATCTAGCCGTGACCACAACTTGCAGTATTTTGGGTGAGGGGTTTTCGAAAGCCCTATGTATGCCTAGGTTTCGTGCAACTGACGGCGTCAAAGTTTGTGTCACGCGTTGCCTAGCCGCACTGACGCTAATCGTCATGAATGCAGGCGCTGGCCTGGTTGCAAGGGCGGACAATGAAATGACAAACACCACAGCGACAGTGAGTAATAAGGCAGTTTTTCTAATTGTCGACGGTATCCCAGCCGATGTTATCGAGCGCGTGGCCACGCCCAATCTCGATGCCATTGCCAAGGTGGGTGGCTATACCCGAGCCGAAGTCGGGGGGCCTTTAAACGACCCTGCCGAGACCCCCACGGTCTCTGCCCCGGGGTATATGAGCTTGGTAACCGGGACTTGGGCCAATAAGCACAACGTTTACGGCAACGCAGATCTGGCGCCAAATTACGAATACTGGAATTTATTTCGTTTGGTCAAAGCCGTTGAACCTTCCTTGGAGACCGGGCTTTTTTCAACCTGGACCGACAACAGAACTGTCCTTTTGGGTGAGGGGCTAGCAAGCGCAGGGAGTATCACAATTGACTACGTGGCCGACGGTTTTGAAACCGATGCCCAGCGTTTTCCCCATGCTCCCAACGACCGCCATATTCAGGTGATTGATCGCTATGTCACTGCAGAGGCTGCCCGGGCCATAGAACAGTTTGGGCCCGACTTATCTTGGGTGTATTTACAGTACACCGACGA
This sequence comes from Luminiphilus sp., assembly GCA_029253705.1. Classification (GTDB taxonomy): domain Bacteria; phylum Pseudomonadota; class Gammaproteobacteria; order Pseudomonadales; family Halieaceae; genus Luminiphilus. The sequence continues at coordinate 1,197 of JAQWYY010000212.1, forward strand.
TGTCGGTCACGCTCTAGGAGACAGCTCCGAACTTGACGCTGCTGTTGAAGTTATGGATGAGTTGGTTGGCACTGTTTGGACAGCGGTTCGGGCCCGAGCTGCAGCCAGCAGTGAGGATTGGCTGATCTTGGTCACTACCGATCACGGTCGCGATAGAGAGACAGGGAGGGATCACGGCGGACAGAGCGAACGGGAACGCACGACCTGGATTACGACAAATAGTCGGCGCTTGAATGCTCGCTTTCATCAGCGTCCCAGCATCGTTGATATTTATCCTTCAATTGTAAGTCATCTTGGTATCCGGATTCCGTTGCCCACCGCAGGCGCATTGGATGGCCGCTCGTTTATTG
>JAQWYY010000007.1 GCA_029253705.1 Luminiphilus sp.
TGGATAACAAAAGCCCCAGAGGAATTCACGCCATGGTTTTTAATGGAATGGCGAACCTTGAGAGGTGAGCATTCAGCCAAAGTAGCGGTGCTGACGTCAAGCAGAGAATTAGTCGTTTAAACAGGACTAAAAATTCTGGTCAATCGAAGGGTTAAGCGTAAGCAGTCGTAGCTGACAGTGGCCGCTCAGGACACTTTACCCGCAAAACGCAAATGTAACTGAGATTCCCGCCTGACTAAGCAGACTTGGCGATTTTTAGATCACCTGAATCAGGATCCCAAAGCTGCAACAGCCTAAACCTGCCAGAATCGGTCACTTGTACCCACTCTGATTCTGCAGTGACTAAACCTTCCGCCTGCAACTGGTCGAGCAAGCCTTGCTGCTCAGCCCCCGCGAACTCAGTAACCGGTGCACGCAGCGTTTCACTCAATCGATGAACCAAGCGACGCTGCTTCGCCTCCACTGAGGTAAATATAACCCCCGCACAGGTTGGGGACATTTTGTTATCTAGGGACTCGTGCCATGCCTCCAGACTCGTATGATTCCTTGACAGCAGGTTGGGAAGTTCAGAGACAGCGCCTAAACCTACACCAAGTACGATTCGCGTGGGTTTATCTGAATAACCTAAACGATTGCGAACTAAACGTCCCTCTGATTGGGCGCGGCTTAACGCGTCATCGGGTTTAACAAAACTGTTAATTCCAACCCACTCAAATCCAGAAGATTCCAACTGATCCACAATGGCGGCAAACATCGACATTTTTTCTGGGACAGTGGGCATTGTATGAGAGTCAATCCCGCGCTGATGTTCGAACCGTTGCTCATCGCGTTCGAAGGGTCTACACAGCACACGGGTAGGACTCATCTCAGTAATGAGGCGGATTCCATCTCGCACTGCGCTGACGGTTTGACCAGGTAATCCATAAACAACGTCAAAAGTTATTGCTTCAAAATTGACTTGCTTGGCGTTCCTGAGCATGTCCTGCAACAGCTCTGGGGAATAACTTCTACCCAGACCTAATGGCGCGCTTGACTCGATCTCGCGTAACTCAATGCGGAGATTGCGAAAACCCAAGCCCTTAATCAACTCTAGTTGCGTCAATGAGGTCCGATCGGGGGTTATTTCGAATACAGTTTCGCAGTCACTGCCAACAGAAAAATGTTCATCGATTAAAGCGGCTAACAGCGCTAGTTGGGAACTGTTCAATAAGCTGGGCGTGCCGCCGCCAACATGCAATTGGGCGAGTGGGCGCCCTCTTCCAATACGGTCAGTAATTAACGCTAGCTCTGAGCCTAGATTTTTGAGGTAACGGTCAATAACCGATGAATCGGTAGTTACTTCAGCGACCCTGTCACAACTAATGCACCGGGTAGTACAAAAAGGCAGATACACCTGCAGGCTAAGACCCTTGTCGAAGTCGCCACGCATGGCAGCGGTGTCAAGAGCGTCGGAAAAACCACGAGGGGTAATGGCTTGTTCACGATCCCCAAAAACGGGCACAGCTGGCGGTCGTGACGAGGCTAATACAGGTGCCGAGTTGGCCGGGGTTTCGCTTTGCTTCATTACACCCTCCGTTTGCATAGCAGATCTGGTGAGCCTTACAACTACCGGTATCTCTACTAATAGGGAGAGATCGCAGCAGCGCCCGAAGGGCTAGGCTCTTGAACCCACTCTCGAGGAGAGTCGGCTCACACTCGTACACTAGCCCTCGAACTTGTTGCCGTCAAGGATGTTCATGCCGCTTTTCCCATCTAGCGACAGAGTTCAAACAAATTGCTACGGCTGGGAGCCCGATTTGCTCACAGCAGGTCCTCGATCAGGTGCGGCCCAATCCCAAAGCGCCGCGTCCCTTAAAGGCGCCATTAGGAAGAGGTGCTCCAAAGTGCCAAGAGCAGCAATAGTCCCCGCAAGGGTCAAAGCAATCATTGGGCCCATATCAGCAGCTTGCATCGCTGAATCTATCAGTGAGTAGGTCACAAAAACCCCCAAGACGACAGAGACGGGGAACAGCGGGTTTAGCAACCGGCGGGGAATATACGAATGAACGTAAGCCAATCGGTCTGGTAACCAGCTCTGATTATAATTACGGACACCCAGCACTAAATTGAGCTTGCTGCTCCAACGCATCAACCACAAAACCGTAAATGTCCACAGTGCAGTCTGATTGGGCTGCTGCCAGCTAAGCCATGCCAAAACCGCCACCATTAAAAGAAGTGTGAGCTCATGCCAAAGACATGT
>JAQWYY010000106.1 GCA_029253705.1 Luminiphilus sp.
TGGCGGCTTTGGTGGTGTTAACGATGGGCGTCATGTCACTTTTCTCGACATCGGTTTCGGCCGAAAGCCAGAGTGATCATCTCAAAATGTGCAAGCTAGAATTGAAGGCCCTGTACGGAGACGATGTGCGGATTAGAATGGTGAAAGCCAAGCAGTATCAAGGCCAGCACAAGATGACGCTCAAAGTTTACCCTGCTGGTGAGGCGAAGACGGTTGTTGAGTGTGTGAGTGACGATACGCCAGAACAAGGCATTGTGCTGATGGCCAAGGACGGGTCTATACTCAACGCATAGAGTGAGGATGTATAAGCAGTCGAAGTGAATTGGGATGACTTAAAAATATTATTGTCATTGAGTCGATATGGCTCTACTCGAAAAGCTGCTGCGCAACTCGGTGTTAGCAACACCACGGTAATGCGCAGGCTTGATGGCTTGGAAGAAGCACTTGCAGGTAAGCTTTTCGATCGTACACCTGATGGTTTTCAAGCAACGGCACTCGCTGCTGAACTGCTTCCGATAGCTCAAGGGGTTGAGGAAACACTCGACGAGGCCGAGCGCCGCCTCGTGGGCATGGATGCCCAACTGACCGGGGGGATCAAAGTTTCACTACCCCTGTGGTCGGCGCACCCTATATACGATGCCCTAGCTAAGTTTTCACAGCGATACCCGGGTATTGATTTAGATATTTCTGCCAGTGACGATCACGTGGACTTGGCACGTCGTGAGGCCGATCTTGCGATCAGAGGAATGCCCAAAGAGAAGCGCCCCCCCAAAGATATTGTGGGCATTAAGCTCATGCCGATTTCCATCGGATATTATGTGCATACAAACTTGCTCACTGAAGCGGCAAAAGGGCTCAGAGAGTTAACTTATATTGGATCCGCCCCGCGTCATACACAGGGTGAGCTTGTAACGGCAGGAAGCTTGGGTTTGTCGGGCCGGCATCTTTTTCATAGTCTCATGCCTCGCCTCATGGCAGTTAAGCATCAGCTGGGGGTAGCGGTGTTGCCTTCTATGATGGCAGCCGAAGACCCGGAACTTCTACTCCTACCCAATGTGCCAGCGACACATTGGGGGTATATTTGGGTGCTGCACCACAAAGATCTCCGGCAGTCGGCTCGCATTCGTGCGCTATTCAAACACCTGTCTTTGCTTGAAAAAGTTTGATCTGAGCGCGCTGGGGCATGGGGTGATCGCGGCTTTGCTTTCCCGGCGAATGTGCAATACCGGATGGGTGCCCGCTTCAGTCTTCGGCCTTCTTTTTAGCCTGGCCAGCCCCAAATGCCATTGCGTGCCAATCTCTAAAGGGGCCCAGCGTATTTTGTAAGAATGTTCGATAGTGGCCCTGAGTTTCAGGGCCCAGTCCCCAGGGGGTTGTCTCATCCTTCTCAGGAATATACAGCGTCCCAAACAGCCGATCCCAAATGCTGGTTACTGCCGCGAAATTTTTGTCCCAGTGCTGTGGCAAGTAGCTGTGATGAACGTGATGCATCACCGGGCTGTGCAGCCATTTTGATAGCCATCGCGGGTAGTGGAAGCTCACGTGGTAATGCCGAAACGAACCGTTAAACCCGAATAAAAGCGCAAATACGCCAATATTAAAAAGCGTCGCCTGAGTAATGCCATCGACAAAAAGCCAGCCAAATATTCCGCCGGCAAGACCATAGGCCATGGCTGCTCCTGCTGCGTAGAGGGGCCCTTCGATAAAATGTTCGCGGTAGCGTGTGAGGGGGGTTAGCACCTCGGCAGAATGGTGGACTTTATGAATAGCCCACAAGGCCGGAATCTTATGCTCGCAATAATGGATGAAGTAGAAAATAGCGTCGTAAATAAGTAGCGTGACTAAACTGTAAAGCACCATCCAGGGAGTTGTGGAGATGAGTCTTGGGCTGCCCTCAAAGAGCGTGTCCAACGTGGCGATGACCGTTTGCTCGGTGGCAGGCGCCAGCAGAACTAAAACTGGTGCTACCCAGAGCGGTCTGAGAAATCGTTCAAACACGTACAGAGCAACATCGACCCGTGCAGACATGTGGCTGTAGATGTCTTTCGGTAGCAGGAACTGCAAAAGGGTGGTTTTTCGTTCACGCCCGCCAGCATTTTTGGCACCGTGACCCCCGCGTGCTAGCCAGATTCCTGTGGCGAGTAAACCCGTAAGAAGCAAGACTGGCCATGTCAGGTCTCTAGGTAGGTGTGTCAAAATTAACTGCCAAGTCTGGTTGGCAAGTTCGGTGATGGGGCCCAGTGGGAGTTCGTCGGTAATGTTCAAGAGTTCACTTTAAATTTGATCGTTGATATTGCCATAACGGCGCTCTTATTCGGCGTGATGATGCTGAATTGTTGTGTTCGCACTATAAAGTTTCGTGAGGTGTTGAAAGCCGATCATTTGAATGCCTCTGTTAGTTTAACGTCTCAACTATCCTGCTTGAGGGAGCTGCTGTTACTGTTAATTTTTGCGGGCCTCGTAGACCACCAAATGCAGACGAGTAACAGAATTTGAACGAAGAGCCTAAGGCTCAGGGCAGTCTCTGAAACATCGGGAAAGAGCTCAGGGTGCATCCACATGTGAATGTTGGCAGGGGTAACTGCCAGAGTCAGAATAATTAGGCAGTTACCCGCCAGCAGGCGTGTTCTCGGAACTAGCACGCCCAAAGCGCCCAGTATTTCCAACACGCCACTGAGGTACACGATCTCAAGGTGCCATCCTATATACGGCGGCATGATATTGACGAAAAACTCAGCAGCGGTGAAATGGGTTACCCCGCCAATCATGAACCAGAGAAAAACAAGCGCTAACCCAACAAACTGCCACCTAAACATATTTTGTATGCCACCAACTGCGAATCAGCACATTACCGTAAATAGTGAGTTCGGTCATACGCCTGTGCCACTCGTCACCAGTGCCAAGGTGTGCCAAAGTCAATGTTGTTAGAGAACCGCCTTTTTGTAATATGGGTTCTATAGGCAACCTGCCTGAAAAATTCACTAAGTTTGGGGTAACTATGACCGACCTCTTAGCACTGTCTGCAGACGTCATTGACGGTAGGCTCGAGCTTGATCGCGCGGGGCCGCTTAATCGCATTAATCATGAGCTGTCCGAACTTAATGACAGCTTGGCAGTCGTTGAAGCGTTTTCCCACTGCATTGTGTTTAAAACAGATGACGGTTTGGTGGCTTTTGATACCTCTAATGAGCACGGTGGACAGCGCTGCGTCGATGCTATTCGCGGCTGGAGTGACTCGCGGTTTAGCTCGCTGGTTTTCACTCACGGTCATATTGATCACGTTGGGGGTGCGGGGGCTTTCTTGACAGATTCGGCGTCAGCGAAGGTGGTTGCTCACGAAAATGTCGCCCTTCGTTTTGAACGATACCGGCTTACCAATGGCTATAATCACGTGATCAACGAGCGGCAATTTGGGCAATTTAAGAAAAGGGGCTATGACTTGGCGGGTGCCCGACAGTTTCTTCCCGCTGCCACGCCCGAGCCACATCAAACTTATCAATCAACCCTCGATTTAGATGTGGGTGGCACCGCGTTTCAGTTACGCCATGCCCGGGGCGAAACCGATGACCATACCTGGACCTGGGTGCCCTCACAGCGCGCTATTTGTGCGGGCGATTTTTTTATTTGGGCGTTTCCGAATGCCGGTAATCCGCAAAAAGCCCAGCGATATCCAAGAGAATGGGCGCAGGCACTGCGTGACATGGTGGCTATGAAACCCGAGCTGTTTCTTCCTGCCCACGGGTTGCCTATTGCGGGGGAACGGCGCATTCGTCACGTTCTCACAAGCGTTGCTGAGGCTTTGGAGTCATTAGTGCATCAGACGCTTGAATTGATGAACGCAGGCGCGCGGTTAAATGACATTATTCACAGTGTGAAGATTCCGAGGGCATCGCTAGACCTACCGTGGATGGCGCCGGTTTACGATGAACCCGAGTTCGTTGTGCAAAATATATGGCGTTTATACGGTGGCTGGTATGACGGTAACCCTGCACATTTAAAGCCTGTGCAAGAGGCGCGTTTAGCTTCTGAGGTCGCTAGCATGGCAGGAGGTGCCTTAACTTTGGCTCAGCGAGCGCTGGATCATGTAGAAACAGATATCCGGCTGGCTTGCCACCTTGTTGAGATGGCAGCATTGGCCGCCTCTGATCATGTGGGTGTGCATGCCATCAGAGCGGAAATTTATCAGAAGCGGAGGGAGGGTGAGACGTCCCTTATGGCCAAAGGAATTTTTGGTTCTGCCGCCAATGAATCAAAGGCGAACCTGTCCTAGTCATCGCAAACGCGCGTTCTTTGATCGTAAAAATTGGGTATCAATAGGCCATTTTTTTGCGGGTGTGCTCAGGCACGTAGCAAATTTCAAATCTGTCTTGGTGCTGCGGGCTTCGTTGGACCTGGTTGAATCTATGTGTAGCTTCAGGCTTGCGGCACAAGTTTTAATGCTGGCTGATTCTGTGGGTTCATGGGTCAAGGCTTTTGAGTTGATAACTGGCGCGCTAAGTCGCCCATTTACCCGAGTAAGCATCTCTGTATGGGTTCGACAAAGCTTATGACCAGCTACTGATTAGCCGCTGCGATTAACAAAAAGCTCACATACAGTAAAGCAAAAGCGATCTCTGCTTTTCTGGGCTCAACGTGATGCAAATAGATGACGCCTCTTGAGACAACCCACCAGGTCCAACCTATGCTCACCAGCATCAGCGGAAATGCGCTCAGTAATTGACTGATGGGCATAAAAACCGCGGTAGAGGCTGCTATGTGGAAGCTACTACCGAAGTCACCTTGACTGCCTACAGCTTTGCATAAAATTTGAATGATGCCTGCCATGACGAAAGTGGCTAACACGCCAGCCAAAGGGCCAATGAGTAGAGCTGGGACCAAACCGACAGAGATATAGGGACTGCCTTCATTGCCAATAACAACAGCGAGTAGCGCAGCTAATATAGCCATGATGACAACGTAAACGCTGCCATCGCCAAAATCCATAAAATCATCGTCACAGGTAAAGTACAGATGCGGCTGCAGTAATACAGCTGCGCTGCGGTCGATAACAGATCTAGCGTTCACTTGAGTGGCTCCTCCAAAGACCAAGGTGAAAGGTTAGCGTGCAGATTCTCCAATGTCTCCTTAACATTTTGCATGAAACTGCTATCGTGCCATGCTTTGTTGGCGAGTTTCTTTAGAGGTAAGCGTTATGCTCCAACCGCGAGGGCTGTTGTTGTTAGGTCTGCTGAGCTGGGTGCCTGTGTCGTTTGCTGACCCCATTGCAATAGCAATTCATGGGGGGGCGGGTACGCTAACTCGCGACTCTATCACTCCCGAGCAGGAGCGCGATTATCTCGCGATACTCAACACAGCCGTGCAGCAGGGTTATGAGCGACTCCAACATGGTGCTATTGGCTCTGATGTTGTTCGAGAAACCATCCAGTTATTGGAAAATTCGCCACTTTTTAACGCAGGGCATGGTGCAGTGCTTACATTCAATGGCACACACGAGCTCGACGCATCCATGATGCTGGGACACAACCTAGCAGCAGGTGCAGTTGCGGGAGTGACCCGGGTGAAAAACCCTATTGAGGCAGCCTATGCCGTGCTCAACTACTCGCCTCATGTGCTTTTATCAGGGGCGGGAGCAGATGAATTTGCCGAAAGCCAGGGCCTCTCTATGGTTGATAACCGCTACTTCACAACGCTTGGGAGGGTCGAGGCTCTTGAGCTATTTCGAACTCAATATAACCATGGCAAGGTTCAAAGTGGCGATGAAAAATTTGGCACCGTTGGTGTTGTGGTTTTAGATACCTCAGGGAATTTGGCGGCGGGAACCTCAACCGGGGGTATGACTGGAAAGCGCTGGGGACGCATCGGAGATTCCCCGCTAATAGGATCAGGAACTTTTGCAGATAACCGCAGCTGCGCGGTATCGGCGACAGGCCACGGTGAGTTTTTTATTCGTTGGCAGGTAGCCAGCGATATTTGTGCGCGTGTCAGGTACCAGGGTCTTGATTTATTGGTGGCCGCAAATCAGGTTATTCATGATGAGCTAGCGCTGGCCGGCGGCGAAGGTGGTGTGGTCGCCATTGACCCCAAGGGCAATGCTGCGATGGTTTTTAATACTGAGGGTATGTATCGCGCCAGCATAAACAGTGCAGGTGACAAAGTGGTGGGTATCTACCGCGACCATGCTGGAACAGTCAATCAAGGGCAGGATGTGAGTGATGGGTGATGGTGGCGGAGATCGGCAGCTTAACGTTCTGGGGGCTCCATTGGAGGTGTGTTGTAAAAAACCTATGACGGGTTTCTATCGAGATGGGTACTGCAACACAGGACCTATGGATGGGGGCACGCACACCGTTTGCGCGCACATGACCGATGAATTTTTGGCTTTCTCTGCTAGGGCGGGTAATGATCTGAGTACCCCGCGCCCTGAATATGATTTTCCGGGTTTACAACCAGGTGACCGGTGGTGCCTTTGTGCTCGCCGCTGGCAAGAAGCAGAAATGGCGGGCTGCGCTCCCAATGTTTGGTTACGCAGGACCAACATAAAAACCTTACAAATTGTCTCAATAGAAGCACTGAAGCGGCGTGCACTTGACGACGGCTAACATTATTTCAATTGCTATAAGTCTTTAGCCGCGCTTTACTGGTGTGGCACAGGGAGCGCCCTACAAGGGCTTCGGTACGCTTGGCGTCTTCGAATAGTTAGACTTCTGTGTGCCCTGTTATTGTGTTTATGAGGAGCAATCCATGACCAATCCAACCAGTATTAGAGATTGCATGCATCGCAATCCCTTAACGATTAGTAAGTCAGCACCTCTGGTGAAGGCGATAGAGCTACTGGTGGAATTTAGATTGACCGGACTCACCGTAATCGACCAGGACTCTGTTCCCTGCGGGAAGATTACAGAGTTAGATTGTATTCGTGCAGTGCTTACGGCTATTTACAACGACGGCAGTCCTGAAAATATTCAGGTAGAGCAAGCAATGACAGAACATATTGACGCCTGCAGTCCTGACGAGACGATTGTCGAGGTGGCCCAGCGAATGATCGATTCCAAGCAAAGGCGCAATGCAGTCGTACAGCAGGGAAAATTAGTTGGTCAGGTGAGCTCTAGTAACATTCTGTGGGCGTTAATGGAGCATTCTAGAAAGCGGTTTGACGCCTAATCTATTGACGGCCTAATCGGTTAATCGCGGGCCCAGCGCAGTAAGTTGTTCGGATTACGAACCCGTTTCAGCGGCGAAAGGTTGGGGTTTACGGTGCATAAGGAGCCAGCGTGAGTGGCTTTGTTGGCGCCATTAGGACGCTACTGTTCCTCGAATGAACAGGAGGTGCGATTGCGGCACCAGCCTGTGCTACAAAAGCATCTGGTCGGGTAGCGCTTTAGCGCTGAGGCGTTTGAAAAGCCCGCCTATATTTAGAGCGCCGCGAGCCTGCTTAGTAAACTTTGATTCGGTAAAGATTAACGATTCGCGTTTGTTGACCAGTCACGGGCAATGAGAGCGGCTTCTTGGTCTGCGGAGAGTGCAATATCGGTCGCAGTCTGATCAATAAATTGCTCGATTGGATGACTAGTTTCCGCGCCAGCTGTGCGATAGCCACCTTGCTGTTCTAAAAATACTTCCCTGCCAATAACTTGTGTTACCCAGCTTTCTGACCCCTTACACGCTACGCCTCGCCAGTGACTCGCTTCTGAGGCCAGCATGAATTCACGACACCACTGCCCATCGGCTGCCGGAAACGTAAGGACGACTCGCAATGAGCGCTCGTCATCGAGGTTATTCCAGCCCTCAGATGATGACGGCACCGTATCTAGGGTCCGTACCATTTGGGCATCAATCTGCGGTATGTCAGATGCAGGCGTGGTCCAAGGATTGTTAAAGCCCACAACAGCAGCTGCCAACACGACACTGGCCGCTACTGCAAACCTGTAAGTCGGCAAAGACTTGCGCTCGGCCCTTACGCTATAGCTTGCTACACGATCGGCAACCTTATTGTTGACCAGGTTATCTCGACCTTCGACAACGGCCTTAAACACGGCATCATTGGACCTGAATTTCTCCAGTCGTTCCCGGAGAGCCTCGTCTTTCACAAGCCGCAGCTCGAGGTCGAGACGCTCATCAGTCGTGCACTCACCGTCGATGAGGCGACTGAGGAGCTCGTCGTCACGTTGCCCGGCAATGTCTAGCGTATGAATATCCGCCACTTAATTTCTCCTGAACCTCATTTGCTGCTAATTGGACAATTTAATGCCCGCGTTCACCCGCTGTAGTTCTGGGGCGCACGCTCAAGCAATTTTTTCAGCGAGGCTGCGCCGCGCCCGAGCCACTCGGCTCATTACCGTTCCTATTGGAATGTCGAGTACTTCTGCAACTTCCGCGTAGGACCTACCTTCTACCGCCACCAGTAAGAGCACAGTTTTTTGCTCTTCAGGAAGGGTATCTATGGCTTGGTCGACGCGTTCAAACTCCAGCCTTTCGAGGCCACCCGCATCACTCACGCCCACATCACTATTGCCCGTAGCTTCCGATCTGGCAAAGCGACTTCTTACTTCTCTGGCCCGAAGTTCGTCTAACCACAAATTACGACAAACCCGGTAGGCCCACTTTCCTGCATGGGCGTCTTCTGGCATGCCCCGCTCTAATACTCGCTCTACGGTAAGCTGTAATAAATCGTCCGCATCATGGCGGTCGCCGGTGAGAGACGTACTGAACCGTTTTAAACCGGTCAGTTCGTCCATCAATACAGCTTTTTGTTTTGCGGTAAGCTGACTCATAAATGCCCTGTTACAATATAGACGTGTCAAGTATTGGTTTTATTCCCACTCGTACTGGGAATGCGGGGTAACCCTGAAACGTCACTATGCTATCAAGGCCATAATTTCGGCCAAGGACTCGAATCATGCCCATATTGTCAGGAGAGAAGCAACGTAATAGTGGTGGGTTTAACCTTCCTTTATTGCTGCTGCTTGCCCTATTAGCAACTCCAGCGCAGGCTCAGTTTACGTTTGGGGGCGGCGACACAGGGGAAGACGCGGCAGAAGAGCAGGTTGAAGAGCAAGTTGAGGAGCAGGTTGAAGAGTCTGTTACCGAGGACAGCGCTGATGCTGCAGAAGAGCAGGTTGCCGACTCTGTAGAAGAGCAGGTTGTCGATGATGCTGAAGACGCCGCTCAGGATGGCTTCACTTTCGGTGGTAGTTCTAATGTTGTTGAAAATGAGGTGGAGGAGCAAGTCGAGGAGCAGGTGGAAGAGCAACTCGAGGAGGAGGTTGCTGATGGAGCGGAGGAGTCTGTCGAGGATGACGTTGCTGAGCAGGCTGAAGAAGTAGTTGAAGAGCAAGTCGCTGAGGAGTCTGAAGAGGCTGTTGAAGAGCAGGTTGCTGAGCAGTCTGAGGCCACTGTTGAAGAGGAGGTCGAGGAGGCTACTGAGCAGCAAGTCGTTGATATTACAGAAGAAACGGTTGAAGAAGAGGTGGAGGCGGATATTGAGGAATCTGTAGTTGCAGAAGCTGAAGACTCCGTAACCGATAGCGTAGAAAATGAGGTCAGTGCCGCTGTCGAGAATAATGTTGAAGAAACCGTCGCTGACGCCACTGCGGTGGAAGTGGAGGAGCAAGTTACAGAGACGATCGAGCAGTCGGCCGAAGAGTCTGCTGAAGAGCAGGTAGCTGAATCAGTGGACCAAGCTGTGGAGCAGGCGGCTGAAGAAGAGTTGGCAGATGCCGCTGCGTCGGAGGCAGAGGACGCTGTGGCTAGTATTGCCGAGAGTGAATTCAGTGAAGTTATTGCACAGCAGGTTGAATTAGCCGCCTTAGTATCTGCCGAGTCGTATGCGCTTCAGAGCGCAGAGGACCGCCTTTCAGTAGAGGTGGATGAAATGATTGACGCCATCGAGGTGGCAATCGACGTCGACGCCCGCAGAATACACCGAGGCCAATGGCTGGTTATGGCCGAGCCCAAGGTTTTTGATGAGTTGGCGGTCGAGGGGTATATTTTCGACGATTTTACTGAATTGCCGGGCCTGGGTCTGCGGTTAGCGGAAGTCGCTGCCCCCGCAAGTTTCGATATTTCACGAACTCGTGACGGCATTATGGATGTCGTTGGATCAGAACGTGCTGAGGTAGATTTAAATCATATTTACACCGCAGGCATACCTGACCCTCAGAGCTACGAGACGGGTATAGCCCCCCTTGATGCTATGCCGTTTCCGGCCGAGGCGGCCACCATGAAGATGCGTATTGGTATCGTAGATAGCGCTGTTGACACGCAGCATCCAGCATTCGCGTCAGCTAATATTTCATCACGGCCCTTTGCAGATTCCGAGAACCTACCCAATTTCCATGGGACTGCTATCGCGTCAATCATCGCTGCAAACGTTGTGCCATTGAGAGGCTTGGCGCCTGAGGCAGAACTCTTTGCGGCCGCCGTATTTGAACAGGATAAGGATAAAGGAGAAATCGCCAGCACAGTAAGCCTAGTGCGAGCTCTGGACTGGCTGTTGTCATCGCAGGTCGACGCCATAAACCTGAGCTTGGCGGGTCCGCCAAACCGTCTTTTAGAGGTGGCTTTGAAGCGTATTTCAGAGCAGGGTGTCATGGTTTTAGCGGCTGCTGGCAACGGCGGGCCCGTGGCCAGACCGCAGTATCCTGCGGCATACCCCACCGTTGTAGCGGTAACTGCGGTGGACCAGCGCGGCCGAGCCTTCAGATTGGCTAACCGTGGGGATTACCTCGATCTAGCTGCGCCGGGGGTCAATTTAAGGCACGCCGTGGCAGGTGGAGGCTATGCTTCTTCATCCGGAACGTCTTATGCAGTACCGTTTGCTGTGACCGCGGCGGCCTTGTTGAAGCATCAGGAGCCCGGTATTGATGTGATCGGGAGGTTGTACGAGGCGGCGACGGATATCGGCCCTCCGGGTAGAGACGATGTTTATGGGTATGGTTTGTTGACCCTATAGCACTTTAAAATGAGAGCTCGACACGCGTCCCTATCAGTGACTGATCATAATCAGCCGAGGGCAGGTTTGAAACGTAATCACTATAGCCGCCATAAATTGTCCAGTTAATACGATCAGAAACTGGGATATCAAATTCAACGGCGGCTCGAAAGCGCTCGTCACTGCGCTTTTGTCCTATGCTGGGCGTGGCTTCTGTGTAGTTTCGATCTTCGTACCGCAAGCCCAGTTCGAGCGTTGATAATCTGGAAAAAACATTAAAACGCTGCACAACACGCAGTTTCACCTGATGAGCATCGTACTTATAGCGCTCTGCTTGGCTGTCTTCCTGACGATAAACATACCCCAAATTAATATAGCGGCGTAAACCACGCCAAAAATAGTAGGCATCTAATTCAGTGCCATGGTTTTGAGCGTCACGACCGGGTCTTCGCGCAATTGTTTTATCACCAAATACATAGGCTCCCCGTAAAAACCATCGTCGACTGACGAATCCTGACAGGGATGGTGATGCTCGGTGGTAGGTTAAAAAATCTTTACCGTCTAGGCGTGCGTTGATGTAGAAGTAGTTGATGCCAGCGGTGAGCTTCTGCCACTTTGAGCTGACACTGCCCCCTAGCATATGTGTTTCGCGATTCAGAAAATCAAAGTCTTGATAGTCAATACGCGAGTATCCGTAGGAGGCTGACGCGGACGTTTTGTCGGTTAAGTCATGGTCTAGGGAAATATCTGCTGCAAAGAGAACGCCGCCATCGCCTACGCTTGAGTTCCTGTCTAGCTCGTCGACACTGACGTTGCTGTCGTACTCGTACCCCAAGCTAACCGCGCCAGAAACTAAGGTTGCCCCATTAGCACTATTGTAAACAAACAGCGCGCATCCGGCGGCTAGTCCTAAGAAGACTCTGAAGGTTCGTGCCAGTATTTTATGGTTTTTCGGGTGCATGTATTTGAAACATAAAGGTCCGTGGCGGGAGGCTACAGTATGCCCCAAGGCACCACAACAAACCCCCACATTAGATGAGACAACGCTCTCGCTCTGGTACAATTCTTGAGATACACACGGGAGACCCAACGCAATGTCCGATCAAGATCAGCAAATGGAAGTCACGAACCGGTTCATTACTTTAGCCAATGAGCTAAAAGACAGTGGTGTGCCTATCCACGTCATCTCGTGGTCTATGCTGACCGCTGGTGCAGTGTACTCAACATTTTCAGTGGCGGGAAATACCGGGGGGCTTAATCCATCGGGTGTGGATAAAGTTGTTGACGGCTTTCGAGACTGCATGAATCAGGTGCAGGATGCTCGCAAAGCGGAATTAAGCGAGGCAGGAGCGGAGTTGGAAAACGAGCAGTCCTAGATAGCGTCGCGCAGTCTTTTAAAGCGGCGCCGAGTAAAACCCCTGTTCGCCCGAAGCTTTAAGGCCAGCAAATCTCTGACGCAGAATGATCTTGACCGCGAGGCTCAAAAGGCCGCAATGGATTGGCGTCGTGCCTCACTGCTAATGTTGACAACGGCGGGCAGGCTACGCCAATCCACTCTCAGAGCGCTTTTAGAGGTGCATTCTTCAGCACATATGCTGTGCACCTTGCTTTTTTCTCGCTCAAGAGTGGCTAGGAATTAAACAAAATGGCGTTGGGGGCTTCTGATTCTCGCGCCTCAAGAAGCGCTGATTTGACCGCCGTAAGCAGCCCCTCTGGTGTTACACCATGCTGTGGCGCCGCGGCAGCGCTAGCCACAACACTGAGGCTAAAGGTTTCCCCGGCCACGGTGACGGGCTGTCTAAGCAGGTCCATTAACCGCTGTGCCACTCGGGCAAGACCCTGAAGATCATCTATACCCTGCAGGACAATACAAAACTGATCTGCGTCGAGCATTGCTTCGCCGCCTGCGTCATAACCACGACTAGCCATGTCGGATCGGCGGATTGAATTTAGGATGCGCGCCGTCATTTCTTTTAGAACACTATTGCTAACCTCCCGACCCTTGGCTTTAAAGATGGGTGCAATGCTACAAACCTCGATGAGCACTAAACCCACACAGCGGTGCTCACTCGCCGCGGCACGCAGTAGCATGGCCATATGTTCTCGTAGTTGCTGACGGCAGGGCAGGTTGGTCACCGGATCTGTTGAAGTTGATGGATCGTATTTCGCCAGGGTTGCACTCTCCATCAATTCAGATGGCTTGACTTGTGGGTATGGCCTGCCGTACTTATAGGTCGGTGGCGCAGAGGTTACTCCAGTGTATTGTGACAAGCCCTGTTGATCGAATTGCCGTGCTTGATCCTCAAGTTGGGCAGCTTTAACGCCTGTCCGGTGCGCAAAAAACCAAAACGTTAGCAGCACAGTGAGGCTGGTGAATATGCTAATTATTAGCGCCTGGCCAAGCGTGGGAATCATCGTTTCCAGAATATCCCCCACAAAAATTCCCTGCTCAATATAGCCTGCGACAAACCGTCTAGGCCGATCGGCTGCTCGCGACAGCGCTTGCTGATATGCTGTTTGAGACACATCTGTGCGCAGTGGATCAATGGGGGAAAACACTGGCATAGATATCTTGAACTGGGCATCCATGAAGGGAATAGCCGCTAGAGTGCCCCGATAGTGCGCTGCGGTGTTGTGAGCAAATAATTCAACAGCGGTTAGCACTTTCAATCTGTTGGCAGATGTTCTTGTAAATGCTGTCGTGCCGCCAGTGCTGTCGTGCCGTGGAACAATAGCCAAGACTTCTCCGTCAACATGAAGAGCACGCAACCATAGTTGTTGGGGGTTTGTTTCCAGTTTGAGTTTTAGCGCTAGTGCCTCCCGAACCCGAACTTGGCTTCGAAAGTGCATGAGTGAGGGAAGCGTCCGGTTGGTCGATACCTTGTTTTCAGCGGAGGCTGCCAGCAGTGTTTTGCGCTGCTCGAATGCGGTAATACTTAGCCCTATCGTGAATACAGCAACACCCAGCAACGCAGCCAGTACAGGAGCTAGAATTTTTGGCAAAGCTAAAGTCAGGCGCAAAGGTTTAACTCAAACGCGTCTCAGCTGTATTAGGATAACGATCGGTCAACCGTTGAGGCAGGCCATTAGCAGTCACTAAATACGCATGCTCTCTACCCAGCTCGTAAGGATTGACGACACCGCAGCTGTGGGCGACAACTTCGACTTCATGTAAGAGATTTCTAGCGTAGTTTGCCACTCGAATAGCTTTGAGCTCTGGATCAAGACCCTTCTGCAGTTTTGGGTCGTGGGTTGTAATGCCTGTGGGGCAAGTGTTTTTGTTGCATTGCAGAGCCTGTATGCAACCTAGGGCAAACATAAACCCTCGAGCTGTGTTGACACTGTCAGCGCCCAGGCAAAGTGCAGCAGCCACCCCGGAAGGTGTACTCATCTTCCCTGATGCCATGACTTTTATACGTGCTCTAAGTCCATACTCAATTAGCTTATCAACGACCCATGGCAGACTGCTGTCGGCGGGCAGCCCCACATTATCCATTAAGCTTTGGGGTGCTGCGCCCGTGCCACCATCCGCACTGTCAACAGTCACAAAATCGGGCGCATAGTTTAGCCCACGGGTCTGAATGGCCAGGCAAAAATCATCGAGCCACTCGGGTTGGCCCAATACAAATTTGATGCCCACGGGTTTTCCCGTGACCTCCCTGACCCGATGGATCATGTCCAATAAGTCATTTACCGAGCTGATATCGATGTGTCGATTGGGGCTCAGTGAATCTTGCCCCATGGGTATACCCCTTGTGCTTGCAATAACAGCCGTTACTTTTTCAGCCGGTAAAATACCACCTTTGCCCGGTTTTGCACCTTGGGAAAGTTTAATTTCGAACATCTTGACTGACGCGTGGGCGGCAATTTCTTGGAGCTTCTTATCACTTAGTGTGCCATCAGTGTTACGGACGCCATATTTTGCGGTGCCAATTTGAAAGACGAGGTCGCATTGGCCCTTCAGATGAAAAGGGGCGAGTCCGCCTTCCCCGGTGTTGAGCAAGATGCCGGCTTTTGCAGCACCCACAGACAGGGCTTGAATAGCGGGTGCCGAAAGTGCTCCATAGCTCATCGCCGAAACGTGAAATACCGAGTGGGTTTCGTAAACGTCACGAGCATAGCCCTCACCAAAGCGCAGCGGTGTTTTCGCGGAAAGCTCGGTTTCTTCGTCTAGCTTGGGAAATGCACTATTGAGAAATAGTATGTCACCCGGGGTATGAATGGGTTTGGTCGAGCCAAAGGCAATAGTGTGGTCTATATCTTTAGCGGCTCGCGCAATCCAGCCACGTTGTGCTCGGTTAAATGGCAATTCTTCCCGATCCATTGCGAAAAAATATTGTCGAAAAAAGACGCCCAAATGCTCAAACAAATAGCGAAAGCGCCCAATGACCGGATAGTTTCTACGGATTGCCTGCTGGGACTGAGTGACGTCTATAATGTACACCACGGCGATAGTCACGACGCCCACCAGAATTAAAGTGGCCATCAGCAATGCACTGAATTCAATAATCTGCATTAGGAAATCGTGTATTTTGACCATGAGTGGGGCCCCTCCGGCTTTTTATAAATTACCAAAGATGTTGTTTTAACATGAAACCAGAACTGTTGATGTTGTTTATTCCCACCATTGCCGTCGTGTCGCTTACCCCTGGCATGTGCATGATGTTGGCATTCTCTCTGGGCATTTCAGAGGGCTATGGGCGCACATTATGGATGATGCTTGGCGAGCTTTTTGGTGTGGCACTGGTGGTTAGCACCACCGTATGGGTGCTGCAAAATATGATGCGGTTCGACCCTATTTGGTTCAGGGGGTTCATGGTGGTGGGGGCCCTTTACCTCTTATGGGTTGCTCGCGCCCTTTGGTTGTCTGAGCCGTCGATTAAAAAGGGTGAGCTGGAGGGAAGTCTTTCTGCGCTTACCTTGGTGATATTGGGTTGCTCCACCGCGGTGATGAATCCCAAGGGATGGGCATTTATGCTGGCGCTACTCCC
>JAQWYY010000276.1 GCA_029253705.1 Luminiphilus sp.
CTTTAATGACGGGAAGCTATGCCAATGGTGATTGTTGGCGCTAAATCTCGTGGGCGTGCGACGAAAAAGAGTTCACCGTTTCTAAAGTTGAGTAACGCAGATAGGCTTTGGAGGGTTTAATGACCAACCCTATAAATAACGATAGCAGCGCGCCCGGATATCTGAGCATTGATCCATGGGGCTTCTTTAAAACATTGCTCACAATCATTGTTGTGCTGCATGTTTTTAGCGCCTTCGCGGTTTGGGCTCGGGTTTCGGGTGCCCCTTGGTACATCAATGACTTTGCCGAGTACTTCAACGTTGGTATTGAACAAAATATCCCCACGCTCTTCTCGGTACTTATTTGGACCACTGCAGCTGCGATCACAGCTCTCATCGCCCACTTCGAAGCATTGGAAAAAGCACGCTTCTCGGGACGCTGGCGCGCGCTGAGCTTTATTTTTTTATTTCTGGCCCTCGACGAGGGCACCACCTTTCATGAACATATGGGTAGTTTGACCGAAGAGTACCTAACACCCATGGGCTGGATAGCGCCCACAGGGTACCTCTACTTTATCTGGGTGTTACCCTACGGCGCGCTCGTGGTTTTATTAGCGGGGTTATACGCACCCTTTCTTGACGCTCTGCCAAGTCGCACCAAATGGGGTCTTATACTGAGCGCCACGGTATTTTTAGCGGGCGCCTTGGGCATCGAAATGATCAGTGCCTCGGTCTACGAGCAACAAACCGTGCGGCATTCGGCTTTGTACGCGGTGTTGTATTCCATTGAGGAGTTCATGGAAATGCTGGGGGTAGCCCTGGTGAACTTCTTTATGCTCGACTATCTCAAGGCCCGCGTCCCTGCGCTGTCGCTGTCATGGCGGCAGTGAGGAGGAGAGACGAGGGCAAAAGTCCAAAAATCTTATTCGCCCATAGGTAACTAAAAACCAGATGCAGCAGAAGTTGACCGTGGCTACATTTCACAGACCTACACAGTAACGGCCGGGAAAAGCCCCCACTTACTAACCTTGGGAATACCGCAGCTAAGATTTCTCAGATTTAGTCTTAGCAGCAGGACACTGAGCCTTTTGCGATTTCCCGGTAGCGGACTTTAATTTTCCGCTCTTACTACTTACGCTGTAACACTGGCAGGCTGTCGTGTCTGGCAAGTAATAACCCTCTATCGCCTTGCCCTTGCTGTCTACGTAACTGCCGTAGAGAGCTTCACATACTTCATCCTCAACAGTGATACCTATGGAGATTCCTTGCACGCCGGAGGTGCAAACTCCGCTTTGAGTAGCGGTGACGGTGCACGTACCCGTAGAGGGCCCATAGGTGAGGGTTGTGCCGGAAAGTGAGCAAGCTCCACTCGCACCTATGTTGTAGGATGATGGGCTGAAAGTGCTACCACCACTCACGTTACTTCCACTTACAGTAACGCTGTTGTCTATAAGCTCGTTGGTTTGCAGGCCGGAAAAGCTCAGAGGATTAAACGCGGGACAACCAATATTTATAGCTTTTTGGTCCGACCCCTCAGCATAGGTGCAGTTTTGACCAGGCTGCACGGCCTTAAACGTACAAACACCCTCTCCTACAGACATGAGCGTCGATCCGGATACACTGCAAGAATTGGGAGTTAAACTGCTAAAGGAAATAGGCATGTTTGAGCCGCCGCCAGTAGCAGTTAAGTTGCCTGACTGCCCCAACGTAAGTGAACCGGGGTAGGTAACAATATTCACTGTCTGGGCTGTAGCAGTGCAGCTGACACTGTCAGATTTTTCGTTTTTGTAGGTAACAGATTTCGAAGACTTCGACTTACTCGTCGTATTACAGTCTGTCCCGTCGGACTTTTTAGATTTGCCCTTACCTTTTTCAGAGCCGGTTGAAACAATGCAATCATCGTCAACACCTGGGCAACTTACACCCACACAAACGGGCACGGTGGGGCTGGAAACCGAGACAAAGCCTCTGCGCTCGGGGTGATAGGAATGAAGACCAAATTTCGAGTTAGCGTCCCCTCCTGACTCATA
>JAQWYY010000010.1 GCA_029253705.1 Luminiphilus sp.
ACGGGTAAAAGTCGCTCACCCGAGCTACCTAAAATTCGGCAAACTGCACCGTTGGCAATAAGCGCTGGGATGCTGTCTGCGGCGGGGGATGCATTGCAGAGATTGCCTCCGGCGGAACACCGCCCTTGAATTTGGGTAGAGCCGATCAGGTCCAAAGCATCGGCTAACCCAGGACACAGGCTACCAATGTCGCTGTTATGTAAAATATCGTAGGCGGAGGCTGCGGCACCAATGAGAATTGAATCGTCACTGACTTCTAATGCCATCAATTCTGGAATTTGTTTTAAATCAATAATGCGACTGGGGTCGCGCATTCCCAAGCGCATACCGACTAATAGGTCTGTTCCTCCAGCTAACCATGAGGCGCTGCCGTCGTTGGCGAAAATACCTTGAGCCTCGGGCAGAGACTTTGGCGCAACAAACTCCTGAACAGCCATACAAATTCCTTATGTCTTCAATTAATACAGATTACTAAGCATAACTTACCTAACTCTTCGGTAAACCTTACGTTTGCACCTGCCATACTAAGGGTGTTCTGGGGCGCGAAACATCCTCTAGCTAAAACATTGCTCAGCAAATTTAGCGCTTTGGTGAGTTGGGCGTAGCTGACTGTATTTAGTGTCAAAAAATGATCCAGCTTTCCTGAATTATTGGCGTAAGCGTTATGAGTGGTTCTCAGCGTGCATGCTGCGCCGACGATCAATTTGTTGGCTTTATCGATCGCTGTCGGAAGACTGCTGAGCTGTGAGATTGATGGCTTTGAGTAAAAAACTTAAATTTGTTTTAACATCTGCTAAACAATCAGCGGGGATACAGGTTTCACAACCGCGTGAAACAACCCTATTGGGCAGTCTTTAAGAGGCACCCGACTCAACCTTTTGGTCACTGTGTGAAAATGCGTTATTCAGAAAAGCTCCGTCTTCTTTATTTCTTTTTTGTGCTTCTGGCTATGCAGCCCGCGGCGCTAGCCGGGTGGGTTACCGTCGGTGAAAGAGGTACGGTTCTTTACAGCGCCGATGGCAATAACTGGACTGCAGCTACCAGCGATACTGCACAAACTCTGAGGGGTGTGGACATCGATGCAGCGGGCAGGTGGATTGCAGCCGGCCAGTCTGGAACCATTGTTGCAAGTGAAGATGCTGCTGTTTGGGCGCAGCAGGTCAGCAATAATACTGACGCATTATGGGGAACTGCTTTTGAGGGGGGTCGATGGCTCGTCTCAGGAAGCTCGGGGCGCATAGTCACTAGCGCCAGTGGTACTAACTGGACCTCGGTAAATGGGCGCTATTCTTTTACGCTGCTTGATATTGCGTACAATTCTACCAACCTCTTTACGATGGTCGGCAATTCAACACAGGGGGCGGTCATACTAACCAGCCCGAACGGTGTTGACTGGACGCAGGAGCCCCCCAGCAGCCCGAAAATTTCCGAGGCGCTTTACGGCATTGAATACGGTGTTGGGTTCTGGATTGGGGTGGGAAATCAAGGGACGATTGTCACCGTCAACGACCCCGCTACACGATCTTGGACGGCGCAAACCAGTGCCACGTCGGTCGATCTCCGAGATATCGTATACAACGGCAACAACTTGTACGTGGTTGTGGGCAAAGAAGGGACGATCCTCACCAGTCCCGACGCTATAAACTGGACACTCCGTACCAGTGGAACCCCCTATGATCTCTGGGGTATTGCTTATGATGGATCTGGGCAATATGTCGCCGTGGGTGACGAAGGCGTCATCCTCACGAGCTCCGATGCAGTGACTTGGGTGCCCGCTACGAGCCCGACCGCAAATTTCCGACTGCTTTATGACGTGACCTCCGGCAAACTGCCTCAGGCGATTGACTTCAATGCGCAAGCGCCGCTTTATCAGTCGTTTGCTCCGTCGGCCTCCTACCCCCTCAGCCCAGATGCGACTGCATCCTCCGGTCTGCCCGTCACATACACAGCGCTCTCTCCGAGCGTGTGTTCAGTTAGCGGTGTGACAATAACCATGATTTCAGCGGGGGAATGTAAGATTGAAGCGTCGCAATCCGGTGACAGTACATATTACCCGGCTGAATCGGTGACTCAGTCAATCCTGCAGATTTCAGCCCTTGGGCCTGGAGTTCGGACTAATCCTGGGTTGGTGTTCGATCCTCAGGACTCAGAGGTATTTGTGCCTAGCGGTCTTTTTGCACTGACGCCGCAGGCGACTACGACTCAAACCTTTGTCGATCCGCAGCCTGAGATTGTTTACGGTTCTACGACCCCAGACGTTTGTACCATCCCGCTTAGAGGCAGTGTCAATGTCGCCATGCTGGATGTGGGAACCTGCTCCATTACAGCGATGTCTATCCCCAATGAATTTTATGAAGAGGGCGGACCACTGACGGCATCTATAGAGATTCTGCCGCGTCCACAATCGATAACCTTCGCAGCGCAAGCCGCACAGCCTTTCATCCTTAACGGCACCTTTAATGTTGTGCCCGAGGCTAGTGCGAGCTCAGGGCTGCCCATCGAATATACGTCTAAAAGCACAAATACTTGCAGTGTTACAGGCACTACTGTGACCATGCGGGCTGTAGGTGCTTGTTTAATCACGGCGGCTCAAGCTGGTGACCGCACTTGGGAGCCTGCGCTTTCAGTCAGCCAAACGATCGATGTGCAGCCCTCTCCTAAAGAGGCACAAGTTATTGATTTCCCGGTGCAGAGTCCGATATTCCAGAATGCTGTGTTGGGCGCCACCTACGTTATTTCTCCAGTGGCGGTGGCGTCATCTGGTCTGCCGGTCTCCTATCAAGCGCTGTCGCCGGGGGTTTGTAGCCTAAGTGGAACAACGTTAACGGTAGATGGTTTGGGTGCTTGTCAGATTGAGGCTTCACAGGCTGGGAATGATGATTATTTACCGGCGGTGCCTACCACCCAGTCGGTGCTTCACATTACAACGCCGAGCACGGGAGTTCGGACTAAACCCGGATTAGCCTTTGATCCTCAGGATTTAGAGCCTTTCATCGCGGGTGACACATTTATCCTGTCGCCCTCTGCGTCCACAACGCAAACACTGGTGGATCCACAGCCCGTGATTGCCTACGCCTCGAGCACGCCCTCAGTCTGCACGGTGCCTTTGCTCAACAGCCTTGAGGTTACTATGCATTTGCCGGGAGATTGCACGCTTGTGGCTGTCTCAGCGCCGAACAGTATTTATTTAAGTGGGGGGCCTATTGTCGCCACGATCGAGATTGTTGCCCGCGCTAGTCCCAAGCCTGTTCCCACTTTGCCGCCTGTATTTTTTGGGCTATTGATGTTTCTAATGCTGATCAGGGCGAGCTTTGGCTTTCGACGGCGTTGATTTCGCTTCCCACCGAGCAGCAAAGTCCATCTGTTATTCAATGGTTCCAGCCGACAGGCTTAGTGCCTGCGGCCAGTGTCAGTCGTTTACGCTGTATGGGTATCGCTTGAATGGTGCCTAGGGATGGAATCGAACCCCGACACGGAGATTTTTAATCCCCTGCTCTACCGACTGAGCTTCCTAGGCTTTAACGGTTGTCGCATTTATGAGGTATCGGCACGTCCAGACAATAATCGTTCGCCGATGACCCAGGGGTGCATCAAAGAAGCCAGTATGCGCCGCATCAATTGGAACGCTTCTAACTTGGGTGCCGTATCGGTGAGGCTGGCTTGATAAATGTTAATGATTCAACGGAGCTCGTTAATAAATAGCACGCTCTGAACTGAACTATTTATGAGGAGTCTGGCGGCTTTTAGCTTTAAAAAAGCCAGCTTAAAGACAAGGGCGCTCGTAAGGTCGAAAGACAAAAAAAAGCGCCCTATGACAAAGGGCGCTCTGGGGGCGGTATTCGCTGCCTAGATTAGCTCATTGGGCTTTTGAGTAGCCTTTGATGACTTGTATCAACGTGGTGTTTACATTTTCTCGCAGCGTACTTGTCTCCTGCACGAAAGTCGCAAACGCTGGGTGGGTTAAGATAGCTTGCTGAGCAGCCGCTAGCTCTGTCGAGGTTTTAGCGCCCACATAGACCCAATGACTAAAGGCGTC
>JAQWYY010000011.1 GCA_029253705.1 Luminiphilus sp.
AAGAAAAGGTGATGGCTCGCATCCAACGATCAGGCGTGCAGGGTAAATTTGGACCAAAATTGAATGCTCAAAAGGATCCGCAAATATGGATCGATGCCCCAGGATCCCCAGTGGCAAAGCTAGCAAATGAGCGACCTCGAGGAGAGACCATTGCTTATGAGGAACTGATTAAATCCTGGAAGCCTTGATTAGCCAAGTGGGTAGGTGAGGTCTGGGGGAAAGCCTTCAGTCACTCAAAATTTTGTGTGCGCGCGCTGTTTACAACGTGTTGGCTCGTTAGGATTTATAGATGAGGTGGCGCGTGCGGCCTGAATTGAACTTTTCATTCGTTCTGTCGTCGGTGTGCTGCACTGAGATTGCCACTGCTATCAGTATTTTTCATTCAGTCATGGCAAGAGGAATGAGTAGTTCGAAACTCGCTCCGTTTGCTGACTCAATCAGCATGAGACTGCCTTGATGGTCCTGCATAATCTTGTGACTGATCGAAAGTCCTAAGCCAGTTCCACCCTCGCTAATTTTAGTTGTGTAAAACGGAGTGAAAATTTTATCGCGTAGCTTCTGATCAATACCTGGCCCACTGTCGCGAACAATGATGCTGGCTTTGTCATCCTTGCGAGTCTCTATAATGCTTAATTGGCCACCTCCTTGTTTTGCCATGACATGCTTTGCGTTATTGAAGAGGTTGATTAAGACCTGCTCTATCTGCTGAAAATTTACAGCAACTTTTAGGTCGTCATCACAATAATTAGTGTGAACAGTGATGCTATCTAGCGCGCATTGAGACCTTACCATTTCAATCGATCTAGTAATGATTAAGGCAGTATTTGTAGTCTCTTTATCTAGATTTTTTGCGCGAGCAAATGATTTAAGGTCACTTATAATTTTTCCAGATCGCGCAACTTGTTCTTGTATTCTTATGAGCTTGGCTCGCAGGTAACTATCGGTGAGTTCGTTCCTGTCCAGCTTTGTGGCAATGTTTGACGAGCTCATAGTGATCGCATTAAGTGGCTGGCTGAGTTCGTGGGCGACACCGGTGGCAAGCTCCCCAAGCTCTGCAAGTCTAGAGGTGTGAGCCAATTTTTCCTTGGTGGCTACGAACTCTGATATGTCCTCAATACGGGCAAAGTAGGTGATGTTGGTCGTGCCGTAATGGCCAAATTGCAACGTTAGAGGTCGAATGTCGTCAGCGTTGCCAAAGGATATTTTCACTTCCTGAAAATACTGGGCTGTGCCACTGCGAAGCCATTCCAGCGCTTTCTGATAAATGATATTACCGGTTTGGTCGGCATTAGCGTTGGAGGTGTGTGTCTTAATCGCGGCGACAAATGACTTTTTAATGAAGTCGTATTCCTTTGACCTTGCGATTTTGTTCTGATTTGCAATGGCTCCGTCGGTATCTACCAATAATAAAAAAGCCTTGCTTTGTTCAACCATGCCATGCAGCTGAGTTGCTCGGTTTTGTAGCTCGACTACCGTTCTAGTTTGCTTTTTTTGTAAAGCGTGCAAGTTGCCTGTCAGCTTAGTGACAGCTGTTTTTAAATTGTTAAATTCGGCAATTTCGAATTGACTGAGTGCAATTTCAATATCTGAGTGAGGGGCGTAATCTTGAAGAAAGTTTGCCAGCTGCTGTACACCTTCAACTTCATGTTTTATCAAATATCTTATAAAAATCATGATGCCGAACAGAATAGAAATCATTATTAAGAGGAAAATTCCTGTGTCACGGAGCTTGGATTGGGCAAATGCTCTCGCACTGAACTCTATGCGAAGTCCTGTGACGCCCCAGGTAGAATTTAATGTCGCTGGAAATTCATAAACAAGGCGCTCATTGAGCCGCTCAGAAAAAAAGTGACTATTAGTCGTCGGTGTTTCGTGAACCGCTTCCGAATATGACAAGCTCCAAGGTGCACTTCTATTCTCTAGTGTTACGTCATGCAGATGTGCTGTTTTCTCAGTCACCCCCGCTAGTTGTCGTGCAAGTTGATTAACGGTTTGATGTTCCATGAGGATGAATAATTCGAAGTCACTGCCTCGGACGCGGTGCGTTAATGTCTTCGATGTGATGTTTGATAAGACTGCTGAGCTTGCTTGACGGAATTGATGCAACGACAGTGGCAGACTGTTGAGATCAAGGCCTTCACAGTCATTTTTAGCCACTATAGGCGCTGCTCTTTTAGTAACCATAAAAGAGCCACACATAGCACCAAAGCCTTTCAATGATTCGGCGAGTTGTTCCGCAACAAAAGTAGGGTTATCTCCTGCTCGAGCTGACAGTGCGTTGGAACTGAGATAGAGCACCTCGGAACGAGCGTGGAGGAATTCAGTGTAGAGCCCAGACGTCGTCCTAGTTAACTGCATAAATTCTTTGTTGCTCGCATCATCCCTTATTACGTACTCCATAATTAAAAATAACTGAGCCGGTATTACGATAAGTGCGGCAACTGCGATCTCCAAGGTGTAGCGAATCCCGTGTTCGTTAACGTTATACGGTGATGGGGTTAGAGAAATAAGACGCTTTCTTATTCTAGATGAATGAAAAATAATCGAAAATATCAGTAGGGATAAAATATTCGTTGAGATTTCTTGCAGGACGATGGTCGTCCCACTCCAACAAAACTCAAGAAAATAGGGGTACGAGGCAATGCATAAGAGAGGTGCGCCGCAACAAAGCCAAAATTTTAGACCCTCATTAAAGACCTGCAGATTGGCTTGTCTTTGGGCCCTCACTCCTAGCCAAATTGCCTGAAGAATGTGTATGCCAATAGTAATTGGACCTAAAAAATCTTCCGGTTCAGCCCATATTAAAACCAGTGACAAGGTAAAGATCGCGGTTATTAACCCCCACCCCAGTCCCATAAAAACGGCGGCAAAAATGTAAAACACAGGATATACGTAGGGTGCGCTGGCATAATAGAAATCAGCACGTAGCCATTCGACGCCGGCCCCCAAAAAAGACAAGACTACGACTATGATGAACTTGGTCAGTGTGCTGTTGATGGTTTCATGGCCTGGCACCGCCGTTACGCCGCTCACGGTGTGGTAGCCGTTATTTTTTCGCCGGTGCACGCCTTTATAATTACGGATGTAGCGTTAAGGCTATGATTGGTAGGGCTCGCAGTATTAAGCATGTATTGGCCATCTTCCTTGATTGCCTATTTAACGTTATGTAAGTGTCTCCGACATGTTGCTGAGCTTCCCACAGCTTTCGACCTGTAAATATAAAAAAAACCGGTGTAAATTCGCGTTTTTTTACAGTAAATGTTCGGTCATCTGTTTTCGGGTAGACCCGCGGCTTGTTGCCAATGTGGGCGCTATCCAAAAAACCCTGCTGAGGGCAACTATTGCCATATAGCTAACGCATGAACGTTAGTTGGAGGTGTGTTTGTGCTTGCTGTGAGATTAGTAGAGGCTTTTTGGAAATAGCCTAAAAAACCAATCTTGAACCCGTTGCCAACCGCTTCGGGACGGCTGTCGAGTGCGAGTTTCGTCACTGTTACGCCAAGTTAGACGACTATCGGGGTCGCGCTCGACCCGCCAACTGTTTGCCGGGGCTATGTCTTGCTCTATGGCCTCAGCCAACGCACTTGCGAGACTTTCGCTATCGATAACCGCGAACATCTCAGAGTTAATAAGCGCTGAGCGTGGGTCAAAATTTGCAGACCCGACAATAGAGAAACGGCGATCGATGACCATAGATTTCGAATGTAGGCCCATAGCCTTAGCATTCATAGGGGCTGTATCAACCACGGTCTCCTTAATGGCCGCATCATGACGGGCCTCGTAGAGTTCTACACCAGCGTCGAGCATAGGCTCCCGCCAAGCCTTGTAGTGGCTGTTTACCGCGGGCACGTCTTGAGAAGCGAGAGAGTTGGTATGAATTTTTACGTCTACACCCCGGTCATTTAGCTGCTGAAGCATTGCAACACCTGGCTCATCCGGGATGAAATAGGCATTGGTAACCAGCAATTCATGCTGGGTTTTCGGCACTATGTCAAAAACAGCCTCCAAGAGGTCAGCGCTAATCCCATCAGATTGCGGTATATCAGTGAGTACCTCACT
>JAQWYY010000015.1 GCA_029253705.1 Luminiphilus sp.
GCGGGGTTGTGCACAGGATGTCCGGAGCGGCCACTATTTTCCGCCATTAAGCAGTTGCAGGAGGAGATGGGCCCCTTCCATATTTCATCAGACATCGGCTGCCACTCCTTTGCAACGGCAGCGCCATTTAACTTGGGTAATACCATTATGGGTTATGGGTTGTCTTTGGCGAGTTCGTCTGGGATGCGACACGCATTACCCCACAAGGCCATTAGTATTATGGGGGATGGCGGGTTTTGGCATAACGGATTGACCAGCGGTGTGACTAGCGCGGTATTTAATGGTCACGATGGTCTGCTAATTATTATTGACAACGGTTACTCGGCTGCGACGGGCGGGCAGGATATACCCTCTTTGGTAGAGCCGAATTTAATTGCTTCGACGATTGACGCTCAGCGCCCTCAACGTGAACAGTGGCAAAGCATTGAGGATGCCTGTCGAGGAGCAGGTGTCGACTGGCTAAAAACGGTTAGCACTTACAATATTGAAGCGATGAAGCACACGTTACGTGAGGCGTTAACGACAGATGCTCCAGGCCTCAAAGTCGTGATCGCAGAGGGTGAATGCATGCTTAACCGTCAGCGGCGGATAAAGCCGCTGTTGAAAAAAGCGATTGATACCGGGCAGCGTGTTGATCGCGCGCGCTTTTATATTGATGCTGAGACTTGCACGGGGGACCATGGATGCATTCGTTTGTCAGGTTGCCCCTCATTAACCATTAAAGATAACCCAGACCCTCTTCGGGTCGATCCAGTGTCTTACGTTGATAACAGTTGTGTGGGGTGCGGCGTTTGTGGGACTAACGCACACAGTGCCATATTGTGTCCGTCCTTCTCTCAGATTGATCTTGTTTACAATCCCACACCCTTTGAGCGGCTTCGCCATGGGTTGCGTCTGCATGTTCGCAACTGGTGGCGAGATCGTGATCTTCGCCGAAGGGAGCTGGCTAGGCTGTGATTGCGCCGTTGAAAACTATCAATATGATCGTCGCTGCTCTTGGCGGCGAGGGTGGCGGTGTACTGACCAACTGGCTGATTGAGGTCGCGAAGCGTTCAGGTTGGTACTGTCAGAGCACCTCATTGGCCGGAGTTGCTCAGCGCACTGGCGCCACGATTTACTATTTAGAGTTTATCCCCCGCTCAGAGAATCAACCTGAGCCGGTAATGAGTTTATTTCCCGCCCAAGGAGACATCGATATAGCAGTGACTTCTGAGATAGCCGAGGCGGGCAGAATGATTAGTCGCGGCTTTGTCTCCCCGGAGCGAACCACGCTAATTTCCTCAGATCACCGGGTTTACGGAATCACTGAAAAAAGCGATACCACAGACGGTACCGCTGATACGGCTTTTATCCTTGATCTGTCGAAGCGGTATGCAAATCGCTTGGTGCATTTCGATTTGCTGGAGTTGGTGCAGCGTCACGGTACGGTGATTTCTGCCGGCTTGTTTGGTGCTATCGCTGGAGCAGGGGTGCTGCCGTTTCAGCGCGATGTTTTTACTGAAGTCCTTGCCGCTGGAAAGGGCGCGGCAGCAAATCGGGCCGCCTTTGACGAAAGCTTTGATCGAGCGCAATCAGGGGGCGTGGCACTTTATGACCCCGATCCACCATTTGTATTTGGTTTACCTGAGGCCACAACACCCCTTGGAGCTAGGCTATTACCGCTGATTGCCGCGCTACCCGGGGAGGTCCATGAGGTTGCTTATCAAGGGGTGTTGCGATTATTGGATTATCAGGATGAGGCCTATGCAGCAGACTTTCTTCAGCGCGTTGCTCAGGTAGTGGCTATTGATGCTGAGCACAACGGTTATGACCTCACGCGGGAGGCGGCTCGGTGGTTAGCATTGTGGATGGCCTTTGAAGATATACCAAGAGTCGCCCAGCTTAAGTGCAGGCCCGCTCGTGAGACGGAAATTCGCGAGGAGGTTCGTGCAGCCTCGGGTCAGTTTATTCAGGTTACCGAATTTTTCCATCCTCGTGTTGAGGAGGTGGCAGCGCTGCTCCCCAAAGCATGGGGGCAGCGATTATTGAATTCCAATTTGCTGACAAAAGTCCTGGGGTCCATGCTGGGCGCCAGAAAATTGCGAACAGACAAAGTTCTGACACAGTGGGCGCTGCGCCGACTAGCGGCTTTGAAAGGTGGTCGTCGGAAAACTCTGGGCTTTAGTCAGGAATGGGCCATGATTGAACGCTGGTTTTCTGCTGTGCTGTCGGCACCATCGACAGACGTCGCCAAAGCTATCGCGGATTGCGGTGGTATGGTCAAAGGATATGGCGCTACGCGACATCGCACGACCTCGCGATTGATCGTTATTTTAGACACGATAAAGAAGCAGGATGTGGTGACAGCAGATTTTATTCGTCGAGCACAAACAGCGGCGATGCTCGGAGAAGATTCTGCTGCGTTTGATGATGTAATACAGAGTGAATCGTTGCTAATGGAACATGCTGTTCAGTGATAGACCGTCTAACCGCCGCTTGGGCACAATATTTCCCCGGTGTTGCCGTAGCCACAGCGGTGGCACTGGCAGCCTCCTTTATTGCTCAGCGTTATGGTGCGCCCGCTATGCTCATGGGCCTGCTGCTCGGGATGGCTTTTCATTTCTTAAACGAAACGCCTCGCGTAGGACCAGGTTTAGAGCTGGTAGCGGTTAAGGCCCTGCGGTTAGGTGTGGCGTTGCTTGGGCTGCGCCTTACCGTCGCAGATGTTGCTTCGTTAGGTTGGCCCCCCGTGTTACTCGTTCTCTCTGCAGTACTGGCAACCCTGCTATTTGGTGTTGTGCTAGGCCGACTCTTGGGTTGTGACCGACAGCTGGGCGTATTAACAGGAGGCAGCGTGGCGATTTGTGGCGCCTCGGCAGCAATGGCGATTAGTAGCGTTCTCCCGAAAGGCCCAGACACTCAGCGTCAGACGTTGTTTACCATTATCGGCGTGACAAGCTTGAGTACCATCGCCATGGTGCTTTATCCGATCATCGGTGACGTTTTGCAGTTTAATGACCAAGAAATGGGTATTTTTATCGGTGCAACGATTCACGATGTTGCGCAGGTTGTCGGGGCAGGTTACAGCGTCTCTCCCGCAACCGGTGACTTAGGGACCTTTATAAAACTCCTACGAGTGGCAATGTTGGTGCCGTTCGTGCTGATGATCGGCATTATTTTTCGCGACAAAGCCAGCGCCGCCG
>JAQWYY010000030.1 GCA_029253705.1 Luminiphilus sp.
TGGAACCACCTGATTCCATCCCGAACTCAGAAGTGAAACGACGTATCGCCGATGGTAGTGTGGGGTTTCCCCATGTGAGAGTAGGTCATTGCCAGGCTTTTATTAAGAAAGGGTTGTCCTTAGGGCAGCCCTTTTTTTTGTTTCTTTTTGTTGCGCTAGATGCTGCTGTTCGTAATAGGCGTCGCTAAGCGCTGTGGCTTTACTCTGGTATCACGTATAGTTCGTGGGGCTAGGCGCTCATTAAGGAATGTGGGCAAGAACAAAGTTAGCCTGCGTTATGCAATATTTGATGGTTCAAGCCGATGTATGAGTCGACCGAACAGGATTTACGCAAGAACCTTCACGGTAAGTGTCGGAATCTGGCAAGAATTTTAGAGGTATTTTTAGGTAACCGGGCCTCCGCTGATGCCCCCTCTAGGTCTCTGACCCCGGATCATTACGCTATTGCCACGGCGTTGGTTCGAGCCACCCAGGTTATTGAGACCGATGGTAATGTGGCAGACGAAATAGTTCTAAGGGCGCTGCGGTCCTTCAGCAACGCTGTTTTGACTAGCCAAGATGCTGAGGGAGGCCTTGAAACTGTTGATACTCTTCACATTGCTAGGACCCAATACTTAACACTGGTCAGACGACAAAACATCACATTAAGAGCATGGGCTCTTGAAGCCGGCCAAAATCTCGCCTCAGCTGAACTGCATGTTAATGAGCTCTTGGGTAACCACTCTTTGGGCGACAGCGACCTCCTCTACAAGCCGTCTCAGGCACAAACTAATTATCTTTTGTGCTTAGCCGACCTAAGTACAGAAGCTGAGCTGGAAAAAGCGCGGCAGTTACTAGGGCAGTTTGTCGAAACTGCGTTTTCAAACGTAAGTTATAAAGATATTTGTACGGCTTATCGTTGGCTCGGGTTCGCCGCAGTAGTGCGGCCGCCCTACGCAGATATGGCAGACGATATGGTCTTGCAGCTTTTGTTTCAACCAAGTGAGTTGCGCTGGGGTCTAGGAGAGGCCCCTTGGCAACTGCTCCAGCAGCTGTTCATTTACTTGACCGAGAAACCGTCTGAATCACTGTTCATCTATGCGCAGGTGTTGTTGCAGGAAGCACTGAACAACCAAGCGCGGCAGGATGTTTTTAGAGCGGCGGATGCCAGTCTTCCCGTGAACCTATTGTCTGTTGATGTCTGTGCTCGAGCGCTCCGGGCAGGACAAAACCTCCGCCGCAAACTAGACGGTAAGCAAGCCACCCCATTGCCATTTTTGCGTGGAACTGCTGTGGCGGAGATCACCAGTGGGACATTCAATCCGCCGGTAACACAAGATTATGCTTACCCTGAGCTGACATTTTCCACCTCGTATTTAACCCGGACAGGCATTTTTGTTGGAATAGACAGTCATTGGGGTTTCGAACCCAGTAGCAAAAGCACCTTTAAGCAAGCTATAAAAAAAGGTGCTTCTTTGTTGATTGCATCGGATCAGGACAAGGCTCCCAACGGGCAATATTTAGAGGTACGCAACACCTTTACCGCATTGGTTAAATTAGCGTTAGCCCGACGAGAGACGTTTCGGGGAAGGGTGATCGGCGTCACAGGCAGTGTCGGTAAGACGACGGTTTGCTCCATGATCAACACTTTGCTCCTAGGGCAGGGGGAGGTTTACAAGAGTATTGCCAACTTTAATCACCAGCCAGGTGTGCCTAAAAGTATTGCAAACATTCCCAGGCGTGCGCGTTATGCGGTGATTGAAATGGGTATGGGGGCCAAACGTACGATTCTTCCAAAGGCACTGCTTGTGCGGCCGCATACGGCCGTGGTCACGGATATTCAGGCGGACCACATGGAGTTTCATGAGTCAGTGGCTTCTGTGGTGAAGACAAAAATGGAAGTTATTTGGGGGCTTGAGTCTGGTGGGACGGTTGTGCTGAACCGCGATTCTGAGTATTTCCCCACCATGCATGGCCTGGCGTTACAGCGATCAGACGTCAATATATTAACGTTTGGGCAACATCCGAAAGCTGATATTTGTGCCCAAGACATCGAGTTGGCGTCTAGCCATTCGACGATACAAGTCCGAGTGTTTCAAAAGACCTTTTACTACAGCTTGGCTTTGCCGGGTATGCATATGGCGTTAAACAGCTTAGTCGCAGTAGCTGTAATGGTGTCTGAGGGTGTTGACCTGGCGCTGGCTTTGCCTGAGTTTGAAAACATTGAGCCTGAAAAGCGGCGGAACCAAATAATCAAGGCGACAACCGCAAACGGTTCACGCATCCAAATACTAGACGATAGTTACAATACAAACCCAGCCTCGATTAGATCAAATTTGCACATCCTCGGATTAATGAAACCCGAGCACAATGGGCGCCGTATACTGGTGCTAAGTGATATGGGGGAAATGGGTGATGACGCAGAGCACTACCACACGGCATTGGCTCACGATATTAATGACTCGCGCGTGGACATTTTCCTGTCAATAGGCGACAGCTGTCGCGCACTTGATCAACTAGTTGATGATCGTATAAACCACAGAAATTTTGGTTCCGTTGGTGCGCTTGATAAATTTCTCCAAACGGCAGTACGCAGTGGCGATATTGTTTCTTTTAAAGGGTCCGCGCGGGAAGTGTCGATAGCAGATCTCGTGAAGAACCTTGCTGATGGCAAGTCCACTAGCCGAATAAATAGTGATGAACCGACGTTGGTGGAATTCTTTAATCGCAGGTTTAAGGAGGACGCCTATAATTTAACAAAAATTTCTGAACAGGAAAGAGAAGCAATTGGTTACCTAGTGCAGCAAACCCTTGCGCAGAAATATCAGTATTCTGATGCCCTGTGGGTCATAGACTATGGGTGCGGTGATGGTCGCTTGCAGCCACTTTATAATCTGCTCGCCGAAACTTTTAGCACGACTGAGTTTCATATTCTGGGGGTAGATTTTGCGGTTGAGGCGCTAAAAATTTACCGTAAGCAGTGCCTTGAGGATGACTTTGAGGAGACAGGACATACCCGGGAGATTGAGGGTTTATCAGATCATCAGCGGCTGGGATCGTTAAAGCGCGGCAATATGAATATCCATTTTTTAGAGGGCGGGGTTGAATCGTTGCAGAGCATTATTTGTACTCCCGACCAGCGCTTTGAAGTTCTTGTCGCTGCTGGTGTGCTATGTCGAGTGTTAGGTAATCACTGCCGTCGAGAAATGATCGAAGCTTTTAGTCGCGTTGCTGACTCTGCGTTTGTCTCAATGCCCACTCAGGATGAGTTTAAAAGTATCCAAACTGAATTCAATGAGTTACGTGAGGAGCGGTTGCAGTTGCTGTCCAAGATCGAGGGGCTACAGGAGCAGAGTACGCCTGAACTCGGCATTGCGACGCAGCGCTTATTAGTTATTGAGGATATTTTGAAGGACGCACTCGTAGCCGGCGAGATTTACTATTCTGCGAGGCGGGTGCGCGGTTTTGGGGAAAAAATACCCGACCTAAAAGACCATAAGATACCGTATTTTTCCGCGACCCAGCTACAGGCACAAGAGGTAATAGACTTCGGTGACTACACCAGCACCTCGGTGACCGATGGAGCCTTTGGGGGTCATAGCCGTTGGATGATATGTCTTGGGAGTCATAAATTTTCAGTAGAATCATCTCAGTTGAGCAGCGCATAGTTTTATACGGAGGCATAGCATGGGTAGTGTTGGAGATGGGTTAGAAGCGGGCAATGCTCGGTGGTCCTTTGGCGGGCAAACGGCGCACCAATTTGATGAACATGTTTCCAAGTCAGTGCCTATGTATACCGAGGGCCATCAAATTGTTTGCGATCTGAGCGACTTTTTCCTATCCGAAGGCTCCACGTGCTATGAATTGGGGTGCTCTACTGGAGCATTAACGACCAAACTTGCGCAGCACAACAAAGGCAAGGAGCATGCTCGGTTTATAGGGATTGATCTTGAGTCGGCTATGATTGACCTGGCCAAGGAGAAGTCAGAACACCTCAAACTTGAGCAGACCGATTTTATTTTGGATGACGTAATTCAGGCCGATATTAGTAACGCAGATCTCGTGGTTGCTTATTACACCGTTCAATTCATCAGGCCTAGTGAGCGTCAGCGGCTAATAGATAACATTTACAGCGCTTTGAACTGGGGTGGGGCTTTTATATTGTTCGAAAAGGTTAGGGCCAACGATGCCCGCTTTCAGGATATTACGACGAGTTTGTATAACGAATATAAAATTGCGCAGGGATATACCCCTGAAGAAATCTTTAGCAAATCTAGAAGTCTCAAGGGGGTCCTCGAACCGTTTTCTACTCAGGGTAATCAGGACCTCTTGGCGCGAGCGGGTTTTGAAGACGTCTTATCAATTTTCAAATATTTATCTTTTGAGGGCTTCTTGGCGATCAAGTAAAGAGCTTCATGCCAGCAGTGCTTGCATTTGAAGTATGCTCGGGAATCGCTTAGAGGAATAAGTGCAGTGGATAGTGTATCTACCACCGTATTATTTGGAGCGACGGTTAGCTGCTTGAAAGAGCCATACGTTTAGTAACGATCGATTGGAAGCGTGGCGTGGCACTCGATCTCTAAGATCACCGTCCGTAAAAGAGAGGAAACTATTGTGTTTATTCAAAAATTTTCAGTGCTGGTTGCTACCCTAATAGTGGCGGTTGTTTGTCGCGCTGAGGTAGCGACGATGGATGTGTTGGGCGATGTGGGTGAGCTGCGCCCGGGTTTGCTCGAGGGCTATCTCCACGGACAGCCAGTGCTCAACAGCAAAGCCTTTATTCCAGCGCCACCCAGTGCGGGCAGTGCTCTTGAGATGGCCGATGCTGCGGCCAGTAAAGCCGCTTTGGCACTGCAAGGCAGCCCCCGCTGGGATTTGGCAAAGCGAGATGCTGAATTGAAATTTCCCGAAGCAGCAGCGACCTTTCAGTGCGCGGTAGGTCGGGTGATTAGTGATGTTGAAACCCCGGTGCTCAATCGACTCCTTCATCGTTCCCTTGCAGATTTTGGCCTGGCGAGTTATCCCGCCAAGCAAGCTTACCAACGATCCAGGCCTTTTGTGACAAATGAGCAGCCTATTTGCACGCCCGATGAGCGAGAGATGCTTGCCAGTGATGGTTCTTACCCCAGTGGTCACAGTGCGATTGGCTGGGGATGGGCTCTGGTGTTATCGCAGGTCTTTCCAGAAAAAGCGGAGGCGATCTTAGCTCGAGGAAGGGAGTATGCGTACAGCCGGATGGTCTGCAATGTGCATTGGCAAAGTGATACGTTGGCTGGTATGAATGTGGGTGCTGCTGCTTTCGCGCAGCTACAAAACGACCCTCTGTACCTTGCCACTATGGCGGCTGCAAAGGCCGAAGCCGGGAAGACCTCGCCAATGGATCCCGGAGCCGACGCTTGTGCGGCTGAGGCCAAGGCGATTGCATTTGAAAATTCTTAGGTTGTTCTGAAGCTTAGCGGGCAATGTAGGTTAACCGGCTAGGGACGTTTATTTTTTGACAACGTTGAGATGTCGATTTTAATCGCCAAAGGTGGGGCCCTTAGGCTGGGCCCCCGTTTGTGTGAATCCCTCCTAGGGGCGCGCTTAATGGCTAGTCAAGCTCCCAAACACGTGCCTGAAAAGTTTTAGTCCTAAGGTCAACCGTAGAGATATGCAGAATTCGACTGCTGTTGTCGTCATCAAAACCATAGACCTTGAGGTTGGTGCCGTCGCGTGACCATAATCCAAGGGTGGCACTTTTCTCAAGAACCCCTTTGTCATTGATCGCTTGCACAGTGCCGGTAAAGTAACCCTTGGTGTTTTCATCATTAGTGGCGACCATGTTGTGAGTTGCATGCACTAGTCCATACTTCCCGGCGGTACCTTCGTAAGTGATCACCATGCCTTCGGCTGTCATACTGACATCACTAATGGCGAGCTCTACATCAATAAAATTATCGAAACTTTGATCTTGGGAAAACACCACCAGTGGTGTTAGACAAAGCATAAAAACCAATGCTAATTTTTTTATCATGATGGAATCCTTGTGTGAGTTTCTGCTGCCTGCAAGTGTCTAGGGCCGCTGTAAAATTAGCATAGCTTGAAACCTAAGGCCCTCGCAAAAATATCAGGGCGCCTGCAAACCAGGAGAAAGGCATTGCTAAAGTGGTTAAAGGCTTTTTTCAAAAAAGCAGGTGCAGCGCAAGTGTTTATGAAAATGGAGCAATCCCGGTTCTGCACAGCTTTTAACGATAACGCTCAAACCACGCCAGAATGTGGTTCACCTTAGCAATGAGATTCGATGGGCGTTTATAAATGCTGTGGCTGGCGCCTGGTATTCTAACCATGAGGGTGTCGATACCCCGATGTCTCAATGCCTGATAGTACTGTTCGGTTTCGCTAATGGGGGTTCGATAGTCGCGGTCACCGGTCAACAGCAAAGTGGGAGTGGCAACATTGCCGACCAGCGACAGCGGGGATCGCTCCCAGTAACTCTGGATATCCTCCCATGGCGGGACGTCAAACCACGTGGTCGCAAAGTAATAGTTAAGGTCAGCCGTCAGCACAAAGCTTGCCCAGTTGATCACTGGTTTGGCAACCGCCGCCGCTTTAAATCGATCAGTTTTGCCGACAATCCAAGCTGTTAACACACCGCCCCCAGATCCACCGGTGACAAACAACTGCTTGGGATCGACGTAGCCCTGCTCGAGTAAGGCATCGACGCCGGTCATCAGATCATCATAGTCATATCCGGGGTAGGCTAAATCAATGCTGTTTGCAAAGTCCTCGCCGTAGCTCGTACTTCCTCTTGGGTTGGCGTAGAGAACAACGTAACCCGCTGCAGCGTATAGCTGAGCTTCAGTACTAAAGTTTGGCCCGTAAGCTGTGTGAGGGCCGCCATGAATCTCGAGGATCATGGGGTATTTACCGGCGGGGTCGAAGTGCGGGGGCTTCATAATCCAGCCTTCAATAAGCTTGCCATCGTAAGAAGAGGGCCAGATTACCCGCTGAGCAGACGCAAGCACTTTGTGCCCCAGGACATCCCTATTAAGGTCGGTGAGATTAAGCGGAGGTTGATTTGGCTGCACGAGCACTAGGTCTGCCGGGTTTTTATCACTTCCAACGGTTGCAACGACGGTGTGGTTTCCGCTCAGTGAGAAAGTGCCGCTGGTATAGGGGCGCCCGATACTGGTCCCACTGAGTAATGAATTGGCCTGCTGCCGTTTGCCCTTCATAGATATGCTTGCTAATCGAGCCATCCCTTGGTCGTCGTATTGAATCCAGAGAGATTTGCTGTCGGCTGACCACTGGACGTCATCTACTGATCGATCAAAGCCGGCAGTTAGTGATCGCTTTTCACCGGACTTCAAATTCATGATGATGAGCTGGTTTGGATTGTAACCTTGGCGTTGATCTGCCGAGGCGAGATAGGCGAGGAAGCGACCGTCAGGTGAGATAGCAGGCGCAAATTCTGCGCCGTTGTGCTGTGTTACATGCTGCAGCTCTGGACTCAATAAGGACACTTTAAATAGGTCACTTTGTCTAGGTTGATACTCGTGATCATCGCGATGATTACCACTAAAAAAAATCGCAAGGCTGTCTCTTGTCCAAGCGATCCCTTGGTTCATGGGATAGTCTGCTGTTGTGAGTTGTCGTGGTGTACCACCTTGTGCGGGTATGACAAAAAGCTGCTTACTGCCAGTAGGTAAGTAGCCGGCACCGTCTCGTCGATAGGTCATTTTGTCAATAACTATCGCTGGATCTGCCCATTCAGCGCCTTTCGGCTTAGCCGGCATTGCGGCCAATTGCAGCGCCGGCAGAGTTACCGTGCGGGTAAACGCGATCCACTCGCCGTTGGGAGCCCAACTAATTTCTGAGGGCGCTTCGGCAAGGGTCGTGAGAGTGATGGTAGCCCCTGTTGCTTGCCAGCGAACGAGAAGCTGGGTTGTACCATCAACCTTGGATAGATAGGCGAGGCGATCACCAGAAGGGGACCAACGGGGAGAGCTGTGCTGCCCCTCGCCGCTGACAAGGGGTTGGTGATTTTTACCATCGATGTCGACTTGCCAAATAGCTCGATGGGCTTTGTCACTCATAATATCCATTGCTACGCGAACGTAGGCGACAACTTTGCCATCGGCAGAAATTTGGGGGTCATCGGCGTACTCAAGTTCAAAGACATCAGCGGCCTCAAAGGTTTCGGTTTGGGACGCTTTGGCAGAGGCAAGTCCCGTTAACAAGCACCAGCCCAGTACTAATAATATTGTTTGAAGTTGACGGCTTTTTGGCGGCGCATCGGAAATTGCCGTTGACCTAATTTGAGCAGTTGGAAATAGACAAAACATATGAGGTACTCACTGATTCTAGTAAGGCAGAGTATCACCGAGGAAAGTCGCTCGCTAAAACGCTTTTTGCGAGTGGCTATTTACTGACGGCGCTTTCCCAGCATAATGCTGGTAATACTTTATGAGGAGAGGAAAGATGCAGCCGACCGCAACACTGAAATTTATGGCCACGCTCACGGCGCAACTGGGTGATCAGATCGTTGTTGGTGAAGGGCCTCGAGGCTCTCGTGTTGTTATCGACGTGCCTTCTGTATCTCTGGTGGGGGACAATATAAAAGCCTCGCTGGCAACTCAAGACGCAGCGGATTGGCTGACACTTTCTGAAGAGGGAAAACTCGGCGCCTTAGATGTTCGTATGACACTAAAAACCAATGACGGCGCGTTCATTTATGTTGAATATCAGGGGCGTGCCAATATGGAGTCGGGCGTTATTGCTACCGCGCCGACCTTTCAGACTAGTCATGAACAATATCTTTGGTTGAATCGCATTCAGGCGGTCGCTGCTGGCCAGCTCGATGGCGGCGGAAAGTTGGTTTACAACCTTTATGAGGTGGTGGTTGCTGTCGAGGGCTAATCTACCCTTCGGTGCACTTAGAAGCCCTCGGCAAAATCGGGTGGATCCATTGCGGCGTGGCGGTCATGGCCGCAATGGATAAGCGTAAGCCTGCTTGGTCATAAGCGGTCAAGCTGAGCAATGGTATGGCGACAATTTATGGGCTGGGGGCATTCTTCGTCACTGCACCCAATTGACAGGGTGTTGAATAGAGCAGCAGGACAACACCTTGACAACAGAGGGGTCGACAGCAGCTTTATGAGGGGGCAGAGCGATGGCAATGAAAAGCTTTAAGACTTAAAAACCACAAAGAGACTATCGACGTAGGATTATCTTTAATCGTAAAGAGTGCTTGCCTGTGGCGGTTCAAATTTTAGTGTCGCTTCTCCTCTTCCTGAGTATGACAATTGCTGTTTATTATCATGTTGGATTTGCCAATATTAGCAATAGCTACCGTTTGTGGTTTCACAAAAGCTACTGGGTTAACTACAACGTTGTTGAGGCGGTGGCCTGGATTGCAAAGGCGGCAGTTATTCTCCCCGGCTTGATCTGGCAGCGCGAGATCTGGCAATTGCATTTGATTACATTGGCGACTTCAGCGCTTCTTATTTGGGTCTCAGAACGCAAACTACTGCCCACGATGGTTGCTTTCAACACGTTGTGGATTGGCTTGTCGAGCGTAGTAATTGTGCGCAATATTCTCTGATCTTTAAGCCGCCTGTTTAGCCTCGATTGCTAAAATTCAGGGGTTGGCCTCGTCAAAGGGGTTTGCGGCTGTCTTTAGTACGATTCCTTGTAAGGGCGGAGATCTAATTCCTGGGTCCACGCTGAACGGCCCTGAGCGTGCAGCGCCATATAGGCATCGGCAATTTCTCCCAGCTTTAAGGCACCGTCCTCTCCCAGGCTGTTAATGTATTCAGGAAATCCCGTGCGAACTTTTTCACCCTCAACAACACCGTCAATCAAGACATGAGCAACGTGAATACCCTGTGGAGCGAATTCTCTGGCAATAGATTGCGTGAGCATTCGCAGAGCGCCTTTTCCTGCGGCAAACCCAGAAAACCCGGCTTTGCCGCGAAGGCTTGCGCTGGCACCGGTAAATAGCAACGTCTGTTTCTTGGCGATCTTTTGCTGCTGAAGCATGAGTTTGATTACTTGCTGCGACACGATAAAACCACCTAGGCAGGTGACTCGCCACAAATCTTCAAACACGGCAGGCGTTACGTCCAGAAAAGCTTCGGGTCGGTTGTTGCCCGCATTGTAAATGGCCAGCTCAAGTGGGTAGCCACTGCTGGCTACCTGATTCATCGCTACTATGATTTGGTTTTCGACGGTTACATCGGCCAACAAAGGTTCGGCTGAGCCTCCCTCGGCCACAATACTTGCCACAATGGCGCTCAGCTTTTCAGAGCTGCGGCCATTGACGAATACATGAAAGCCTTCTCGAGCCGCCCTAAAGCAGAGCTCTGCTCCAACACCCTCACGGGGTCCTACTCCAAATATAACAGCGGCTTTTCTATGCATAGCTCAGTTCGTTGTGGTTGGGGGCATGGCGTTTTCTGCGGTTGTGTAATGCATGACACGCAGCTCCTCGTGGCCTGCGAGAATGTCTGCGATACCGCTACACCACTCACCCACTTCACTCATATCGGGGGTTTTTCGGGTCCAGTTTTCTACATTCATGCGTTGTTGAAGGGCCACAGCGATCCAGCAGTGCACATAGGTTGTAGGATGAACGACATCCCAAAAGACAGCGCGCTCGACATTCTTACAAACAAAAGACGCATCGGTTTCACCTAGGTAGCCGCCTGTGTAGCAGCGGGCTAGGAGTACCTTTGAGGCGTTATCGTCCTCTGACTCAAGTGGCTTCGCAAGCGCAGCAACATCGAAGTCAGAATACTCCTTGATGTTGAAATGAGGGTATCTGTCGTAATTAAGGATGTCGTCGAATAACGTGTGCGCATCAAATAATAGGAAGCTAACATCGTTATATTCTTCATCCAGCCGTGCAACCATCTCGGCCAGTAGCTGGTTGTGGAGGTGGGTGAGGTCAGAGAGCTTATTCGCTAGCATAATTCGACGCTCTACTTCGCTAAGGCTCGATTCCACTGCATAGGTGGTATTTTCCAAAACAATGGGCGAAAGCCCTAAGTCGGGAAGGTTGCCTATTAAGATATGGCGAGCATCTAAGGCGACTAGGCTTCTGATTTGTTTTTCCAAGCCATCGATAACCGTTGAGACAA
Source organism: Luminiphilus sp. (assembly GCA_029253705.1). Classification (GTDB taxonomy): domain Bacteria; phylum Pseudomonadota; class Gammaproteobacteria; order Pseudomonadales; family Halieaceae; genus Luminiphilus. The sequence goes on from JAQWYY010000030.1 coordinate 11,100, forward strand.
CTTTGGGATAGCCCTCTGGAGCATCAAGTCGGTCGAGTAATGTTTCGATGGCTCCGCTGAAGGGCTCTTTTGCTATGTAGTCATTGGCCCCGCCCCAGATCATAACGGCAGTCTTCTCCGGTTGAGATAGCCGGTCCCCAGTCATGAAAGACTCTTTGAATACCTCAATTTGTTGTGCAGTTGTGCCACTCACAAAAAATTGACCGCCATCCATAATTCGTTGTTTCAGCGTTAACTTGGGGATTGTCTCCTTTCCTGTTACCGATGCTCCTCCCGCTGAATGATTGCCAATGGCTAAGTAGCTCAGTGACCCGATATAGTCAGGCCAAGCAGGACCGTTAGAAAATCGACCAATCCAATAGGGTGCTGTTGGAAAAATGCGAAGCCGCGCTTTCATGTTTCCTGTGTCGGATAGGCTGTCGCCAAAAATAATGAGGCGCGAAATGCTGGCGCCTTGGTCTTCAGGGTATTGGATCGCAACGTTGATTTTTTCTTTGGGGCGAAATGCCATGATACGGGCAATTTCGTTGGCTTTTTCACGCGACGCTTTAGTTAACGCCCGGATACAGCCCATGCGTAGTGCCTGTGCTGTTGGTTGTGTTGGCCCCAGGTGCAAGAATCCATCTTCAAGGTCACCCCGAAGCTCAAAAGGCTGGTTGTTGGTATCAAGTCCAACGAGCCACAAAGGCTTCTTTACCCCTTCATTGAGCTTCTCTGGAGTTGGGCGATGGGAGCTTGCGGTCTCACAATGCACCTGCCAGCTTTCTTTGCTCGACACCTTTTCGGGCGCGGGTTCATTAAATATTTGGGTACAGCCGGCAAGAGCAAGTGCTAGCGGCAGCGTAAATGCTGATTTACTCAGTAGTCTTGAAACGCGGCTCAAATAGAGTGGGCGTGCAGAGGTAGTCATTAGTGCGGGAAAGGTTTTTGAGTAATCCATGACGTCTACATCTCTAAGTTTCATAATCTTGTCAGTCTAGACATTGCTATACAACCCATGCAGCCATTGGAGCATGATTTCGCTGCTAATAAAGGAGCAGCTTTCCTAAGGAGCTGCCAGTTTATACGCTACATGTCAGCTAAGCCGACAAATTTGCAGCGCTTAGCCTGATTTTTCTAGCGGCACTTTTCTTAAGGCGCGCTCCGTGCCCCAAAACCGAGTAAGGACCTGTGCTAGTTGCGTCTGTGTGGCTTCTGATATCGTAGCTTTACGTCTTCATCATGAAAACTGATAAATGACATTCGACGACATTAAAAGGCTACTGCGTCGTGATTAAGCGACAAATTTCCAGCAGATTGGGT
>JAQWYY010000092.1 GCA_029253705.1 Luminiphilus sp.
CGTCGACTCCGTCACCGCGACTGACCCAGCCACTACTTTTCGCAACGTCTGAGGGTAATCCCGCATCCCAAAGCAACTGTCCTTTAGGGTGATCAATAATGTAGCAGGGCGCCGCCAACTCACGAGTTGCGGTATCACCCTCAGAAAGACCAAAACCAGCCACTGACTCGAAGCGGATGCGGCCACAATCAAAGATGAACAAGCGCAAAGGCCCAGTAACAGCCGCGGTTTCTTGATCACTCACCGCTGAGCTTACCTTTACCCCCGATATCTCTGCAGTGGGCTTGATGGAGTCACTGCAACCCAACAATACGCCGCATAGAACAAAGACAGAAACCCACTTCATGCCCACGACAACCTCCGAATAATCGCTCAGGTTAAACACCCACAACCGCCCCTCCACAGACCAGCTCAGTCAGCAACCACTGACGCAGGGCTTGGTCAGTTTGAACCGCTCAAGAGCACCGGGCAACTCTGGGAAACGATACACCCAGGGCACGGCAAAAAAAAACCCCAATACCAAAGGCATCGGGGTTTCCTACAAGTCTTAACGGTTTAGACGTGAGCTTACTCCTCGTCTTCACCCTCAATCACTTCTTCAACCTCTTCAGGCTCAGGGCGATCAACCAACTCAACATAGGCCATCGGTGCCTTGTCTCCAGTACGGAACCCGCACTTTAAGATACGGATGTAGCCTCCGGGACGCTCTGCATAACGCGGGCCTAGCTCGTCAAAAAGCTTGCCGACCGCTTCTTTACTGCGAGTACGATCAAATGCCAACCTACGATTGGCCACACTGTCGGTCTTAGCCAGTGTAATCAAAGGCTCCGCATAGCCGCGCAACTCTTTGGCCTTGGGTACCGTTGTCTTAATCAGCTCGTGCTCCACGAGTGACACTGCCATGTTGCGAAACATAGCTTTGCGATGGGAGCTGTTACGATTTAGCTGTCGACCGCTATGACGATGACGCATTGTCTTTTTCCTTCCATAAGATCCCTAATTCGGGACCAGTTACCTAATAAGTGACTAAACGCTCAACAAACGCTCATCGTTACGCAAGCTAGCAGGCGGCCAGTTTTCTAACCGCATACCCAGTGACAAGCCTCGCGACGCCAAGACGTCTTTAATCTCAGTCAAAGACTTCTTGCCGAGATTTGGTGTTTTAAGCAGCTCTACTTCAGTGCGCTGCACAAGATCACCAATGTAATAAATGTTTTCAGCTTTCAGACAGTTAGCTGATCGTACTGTCAACTCAAGATCATCAACAGGACGTAGCAAGATAGGATCGACTTCGTCATCAGCTTCTTGCGCGGTGGCTTGCGCCTCGCTCTCGAGGTCGACAAATACCAGCAGCTGCTGCTGCAATATGGTCGCCGCACGTCGAATAGCTTCCTCAGGATCAATAGTTCCGTTGGTTTCTAAATCTATAATAAGCTTATCGAGGTCCGTGCGCTGTTCAACTCGCGCCGAATCAACCACATAGGATACACGTCGAACAGGGGAAAATGATGCATCCAGCTGAAGCTTACCGATTGAACGGGTTTCCTCTTCGGGGTTGATTCGAGAGTCTGCAGGAGAGTAGCCGCGACCGCGCTCAACAACCACACGCATGACCAATTCTTGATCGGCTGTCAGGTGACAAATAACGTGATCAGGATTTCCAATTTGCACGTCGTGATCTGTTTGAATTTCAGCGGCTGTCACTGTACAGGGACCCTTGGCTACCAGAGACAGCTCTGCCTCGTCCTTCCCTGTCATCGACAGTGCTACACCTTTAAGGTTGAGCAGAATCTCAATAACGTCTTCTTGAGCACCCTCAACCGCAGAATATTCATGTTGAACACCGTCAATTTCCACCTCGGTAATCGCACAGCCCGGCATAGAAGACAGCAAAATGCGTCGTAGGGCATTACCAAGGGTGTGTCCGAAGCCACGCTCGAGCGGCTCAAGGGTTACCTGCGCGCGTGTCGATGACTTCTCATCGACCTTGATGACGCGGGGGGTAAGAAACTCATTCACATTCGTGGACATAGGATACCTGCTATTGGTAGTTAAGAAGGGCTGCAGCTCGAGTAACCCACAGGGTTACTTCGAATACAGCTCCACGATCAGGTTTTCGTTAATCTCGCTCGGGAGATCCTGACGCTCGGGCTTAGACTTAAAGGTCCCTTCGAGTTTTTCTGAATTAACTTCAATCCATACCTGCTCGCCGCGCTGTTCAGCGATCGACATAGCGGCTTGAATACGAAGCTGCTTCTTTGCCTTCTCGCGTACTGACACCACGTCACCCGGACGTACTTGGTACGAAGGAATGTTCACAACAGTTCCATTGACCAAAATACCCTTGTGGGAAACCAACTGCCTTGATTCTGCGCGTGTCGATCCAAAGCCCATTCGGTAAACAACGTTGTCAAGCCGGCTTTCAAGCAGCTGCAGCAGATTCTCGCCTGTTGCGCCTTTGAGCCTTGCAGCCTCTTTGTAGTAATTACGGAACTGCTTCTCCAGCACACCGTAAATGCGGCGTACCTTCTGCTTCTCACGAAGCTGAACACCGTAGTCAGAGAGACGACCACGCCTAGCACCGTGCTGACCAGGCGCTGTTTCTGCCTTGCACTTGCTATCGAGCGACCGAACGCCACTTTTGAGTTGTAAGTCAGTGCCCTCACGACGGGAGAGCTTGCACTTGGGTCCAATATATCGAGCCATTCTGAAAGATCCTCGGTGCGCGCTGTCTTAGACGCG
>JAQWYY010000103.1 GCA_029253705.1 Luminiphilus sp.
CAAGATATTGGGGTGGAGATCTTGAATGCGCTGGGCATCATCCCCTTTGCCCATGCAGCCAGTGACAAGGACTCGGCCATTTTCCCGCACAGCCTCGCTTATCGCTTCGAGTGATTCAGCTTTGGCACTGTCGATAAATCCGCAGGTGTTTACGATCACAACGCCCGCATCCTCGTAGTTCGGGGTGACTTCGTAGCCGTCGAAGCGGAGCTGAGTGAGGATGCGCTCAGAGTCCACGAGTGCTTTTGGGCAGCCGAGAGATATAAAGCCAACTTTTTCGGGGTTCGTGGTCATAGCGTTCTAGGCCGTCTGAGGCAGGGTGTCGTGGTGTAAAAAGCGGCAGTGTACCTGTGAAGGGCTTACGACCTCAAAGCTGCCTCGAGCCCGCTGCACTGTGCGTGCCAACTTTCAGCTCTTTTCTGACCAGAGAAAGTAACCGTAAGCGGTCATCTCGGTTCAGGAAATTCCCTATCTCAACGGTTTGCTCACGATTATGTATGGCCAGCGAGGGGCCCTCCCAATGGTGCTTTTCGGGCGTGACGGCCAGGGATGACTCATTCCGATCGAATTGCCAGCTTCTCCGGGGGGCGTAGTGGCCAATATCGATCTGTACGCTGCTTGGGTCTAGGGTGATGACATGCCGGTACTGCAATTTCCAATTGACGTAGTAAAGCGCGGCACCTAAAGAAATGAGTTCGGCGCCAGCGAAGGGCAGAATGGGCCATGCCCCCATAAAAGCAAAACCTATCGCTGCACCGAGCGATGGAACGGCAATTGCGGCAAGCAGCCAAAGGTTGTTCCGCCACGTGGAAGAGTGGTCAGGCCTGGCGATAATGGTGTGAACGTCGTCTTTTTGGGCACTACTCACCACGGTGATGTTCCTCAGGGATTGCCTTATTGTTACGCAGGAAGAGGCACAACTGGACTAGCCTGGTCGCGAGGTAAACAGTCCTTTCACGTCAAAGGGTGCGGGGGAGTAGGCGCGCAAAAGCCCCTTTGTTAGCGGGTGCTGAAACGTTAGCTCGCAAGCGTGCAGTAGCAGTCGTGGCGATGCTGAAAACGCGTCTTCGTGGGCGTAAAGGTCGCACCCCATAATCGGGTGGCCCAGTGCCATAAGGTGGATGCGTAGTTGATGTGAGCGGCCCGTGATAGGTTTTAGCTCAAGCAAAGACCTGTTGGGCAGTCGATCAAGAACGCGATAGTGGGTGAGGGAGGGCTTGCCGGTTTCTACACATATTTTCTGCTTAGGGCGGTTGTGCCAGTCTTTAATAATGGGCAGATCTATTTCGCCCTCATCATCACGCACTTCACCATAGACCAAAGCTTGATAGGTTTTGAGAACGGCGCGTTCTTGAAATTGCTGATTGAGCGCTACCAATGTTGCTTTGTCTTTGGGGACGACCAGAATGCCACTGGTATCCAGATCTAACCGGTGAGCCGCGGCCACTCCCGGGAAGCGGTGTTCCAGGCGACTGATAAGACTGTCACGATTAAGAGGGTGACGTCCGGGTACGCTGAGGAGAAGGTGTGGTTTGTCGATGATTAGCAGGGAATCATCGGCATAGAGAATACGAATGCTTTCACGGCTGTGGGGAACAAGGTAGGGAGGGGGTTCCATGCCAGTTTCAGGCTCACAGGTCATGGCGTTTTACAGGTTCTTGCCTAGGGCCTGTTGGTAACGCGGTATAGTGTTGGCGATGCCCCAGCGAAGAGCATCTACGGTAAAGGCGTGGCCGATGGAGACCTCATCGAGATGGGGGATTGTGAAGTCAGGTAAATTGCTCAGGTTTAAGTCGTGCCCGGCGTTTACCCCCAGACGTGCCGCGAAGGCAGCTTCTGCAGTTTCCTGAAACGCGCACAGAGTTTTTTCAAAATTGCCCGACTCGTGTGCTCGGGCGTAACTTTCGGTATAGAGCTCGATGCGATCGGCGCCCAAATTCGCGGCAGTGGCCATTGCGCTAGGTTCCGGGTCCATGAAAAGACTCACACGACAGCCTATGTCCTTTAACACTCTAACGACCGGTTCGAGACGTTTACCGTCTTTCGCAAGGTCAAAGCCATGGTCAGAGGTCAGTTGCTGATCGTTATCAGGAACTAAGGTTACTTGCGCGGGGCCTACGGCCTGCACCAGGGCGACAAACCCAGGATAGTCACCGACGTGTGATTGCTCGCTGGCACGGGGCTCTGTGAAGGGATTGCCCTCAATGTTGAGCTCAACGTCGAGTGCAGCTTGGAGGTCAAAGCAATCTTGTGCGCGAATATGTCGTTGATCCGGGCGTGGATGCACTGTTATGCCATCGGCACCTGCAGACACACACATTTTTGCATGGTCCACTATGTTGGGGATGGCCGTAATCCGTGAATTGCGAACCAGCGCAATTTTATTCAGATTGATGCTTAGCGCCGTCATTTTTTCACGCGGACAATGTTTTTAATGACAATCGCTTCTACGGGAACATCTTGAAAGGGCCGCTGTCCGGCACTGGTGCTCATAAGGCTGGTATCGGTATTTGCCGTCGCAATGAAGTCGACTACTCCCATGCCCTTAACGACTTCGCCAAAAACGGTGTAACCCTGCTTTCCAGGTGCCCAATCGAGTTGTAAATTACTCCGTTGATTTATAAAAAATTGCGCGGTTGCGGAGTCGGGGTCACTGGTTCTTGCCATGGCAATAGTCCCTCGAATGTTGTGCAGTTTATTGCGACTTTCGTTAACAATCGGTTCGCCAGATTCTTTCTCGGTCATCTCTGCTGTAAAGCCTCCGCCCTGCACCATGAAGTTGCTTATGACGCGGTGAAAGATCGTTCCGTTGTAAAATCCGCTGTCTACATAGTTGAGGAAGTTTTCGACGGTGACTGGAGATTTTTCTGGGTAAAGCTTGAGGGTAATGTCCCCAGCGGAAGTGACGAGCTTCACGCGCACGGTGCTTGCACTTTCTTGAGCCAATAAAAAAGCAGGGTTGGCAAGCAGTCCCAACACAACAAAGATTCTGCAAAAGTTTTTCATAGTAGGTAGTTCCAATAGGGAGAGCATAGGTAGTTACGACCAGCCATCGTTTCGGCGTCGCTTGGGAATTAATTTGGGTGCAATGGCCATGATAATCACGCCCAACAGGACGGCGAGAGCTCCGTCGATGATTTGGTTACTTTTGATGCGTTCCTGCAGACGTACATTTTCAAGTTTTAACAGTTCCGCCTCAGAGCGTTTGGTCTCTAGGTTTTTCGCCAATAATTGGTTTCGTGAATCAAGCTCTATAGCCGCCCCAGATACTTGTTTTATTTGGCTGAGCTCAGCTTCACTCGCAGCTAGCTTTTCCTTGAGGTCCTCGAGTTGGCCGTCGGCTTCATAGGCAATTGATTGTGAGTTATCGAGCAAGCCGCGGAGTTTGTTTCTATCTGCTTCAAGGTTGGTATACGCCTGTTTTGCGTCTTTAAGTAGCAGCTGAGTAGGTTTATCGACTTGCACATACTGCGCACGCAGCCAGCCTCGAGTACCACCTCGTGTCTCGACCTCGGCCCAGACGCCGTCTTCTGAGAGACCAAATTGGGTGATGGGAGTGCCCGATGACAAGCCTTTATTAATAATGCGGTACTCACCGCCGGCGCCACTGCGCACGGGCACTAGTATTTCGTCGGTGATGTAGCGAAGCTCGTTACCAAAACACAGCCTAGGAAGCACTGCACCTAGCAATAAAAGCAGCCAAACGGATGCAATAGGTCGCTGTATCAATGTTTTATTGGGGGTCATTAGTGGCTCTCCTTGTCGTTAACGTCCCTGAGGCACCCGTAGTATCGCCTATTTTCATGCTTTATGAGCCATTTCCGTCGGCGCTGGCGCTGTCGGCTTTTACCCATGGCCCTATGATGATGGTCGTAACCACCATAATTAACAGGGTAAATCCAATGCCTGACCACAACTTATAGGATACCCAAGTTGCTTCTGAAAATTGATAGGCCACAACGAGGTTGAGTGTGCCTACCATGGCAAAGTGAATGACCCACACCCAGCAAATTCGGCGCCAGACGGATCGAGGAATTTTAATTTGAGAGCCCATGAGCCGCTCAATGAGGTTTTTTTGGCCCCAAAATTGGGACACTGCGAAAGCGATGGACATGCCCCAATTAAAAACGGTTGGCTTCCATTGAATAAAAAGTTCATTTTTAAAAAATAAGGTGGCGCCTCCAAATATGAACACCGCCGCACTGGTCCATAACAGACGTTTTTCAAGGTGCCCAGTAAGCCACCACTGTAGCGGCAGAACTAAAAGCGTGGCTATCAGCAAGCCCTTGGTAGCGCTGTAGATTCCATCAACCGTATGGGTCCAGTTCGACAGGGCAATGGTGCTGCCGTCCATTTGGTAAATGACGAAAAAAATAATAATGGGAAGGAATTCGGCCAGCTGTTTCATAATACGCGCCTTACCTTAGGCAGATGGGGGTAGGGGATCATCGTCTTAGACATGATCTCTGTTAACCTTATGTATCGCACGCTAGAGTTTAGAGCCCTTGTTGATTGACTTCCACACACACAGCACCGCGTCTGATGGAGCGTTATCGCCCAGCGAGTTGTTCTCAAGGGCTGTTGACCGAGGTTTAGCCGCGTTGGCAGTGACTGATCACGATACGCTGGCTGGGTGGGAAGTGGCTCAAACGCTGCAAAGTGGTGGTATGGCGCTCGTTTGCGGTGTCGAGTTGTCTTGCCAGTGGGGTGGCGCAACCATTCATGTCGTGGGCCTCAACGTTGACGCGAACTCCGAGGGGTTACTTGGTGTGCTCAATCATCTTCAACAGTTGCGTCGCGTTCGTGCGGAGAAAATAGCGGCCGCACTTGAGCGATTGGGTGCCGTCGGGGCGCTGGCTGGTGCCCAAGCCCTCGCGGGTGAAGCAGCTATCTGCCGCCCTCACTTTGCACACTGGTTAGTCTCTGAGGGATATATGCCCAGTGTTAGCCGTGCCTTTGACAAATGGTTGGGTAATGGCAAGCCCGGGGATATTAAAACTTTATGGCCTGACTTAGCCGATACGGTTGCTGTGATCGCAGCAGCGGGAGGTATTCCCATTCTCGCTCATCCTTTGAAATATCGATTTACCCGAACAAAACTTAGGGCATTGTGTGACGCATTCTCAGTCGCTGGTGGCGTGGCACTGGAGATAGTCAACGGCCGCCAGTCGGAGTCCGATATTACTCAGTTGAAACGGCTGGCTAAGGATAAAAACTTGCTGGTATCTCTGGGCAGCGATTTTCATCGTGAATGGGCCTACGGCGCTGATCTTGGGGTTGATATTGCCATTGCAGGGGATGCGTCAGGTGTTTGGGAGATGATTCTGTGAGCCAATTTTTCGCGATCCACCCGGAGACGCCCCAAATTCGCTTGGTCCGCCAGGCGGTGGAAATTTTGCGGGCTGGCGGTGTCATAGCCTATCCCACGGACTCAGCCTACGCATTGGGATGTCGCTTGGGGAATAAGCGCGCGCTGGAGTGTATTCGGCGGATTCGAAAGCTTGATGACAATCACAATTTCACGTTGGTATGCCCCGACCTGTCTGTATTAGGGACTTATGCCAAAGTTGATAATAGTGCTTATCGATTGATTAAAAACGCGACCCCGGGGCCCTATACGTTTATTCTCGAGGCAACAGGGGAAGTGCCACGACGTTTGTTGCATCCCCGCAGGAAGACCGTGGGGGTTCGTGTACCAGAAAATGCCATTACTCAGGCGCTCTTGGCTGAATTTGCGGAGCCCATTATGAGTGTGACGCTGCAGTTGCCGGGGGATGATTACCCCCTAACCGACCCCTATGACATTCGAGCGACGCTCGAGCATGATGTGGCGCTGGTGATAGATGGTGGTTTTTGTGGCCTTGAGCCCACCACCGTCATCGACTTGTCAGCTGAGAGCTATGTGGTGCTGCGCGAAGGCTTGGGTGATATTACTCGACTCGCTTTGGGCTGAATTTAATACTCTTTGGCAGACGCCGCGAGGGTACTGCGGTATAATTAGCTTGTGAATACACCAACCCCCCCTGATGCGCCAGAACCTGTGGATGAGACGCCAACACTTCGTCCTGCCGATCGCGTAGAGCGCCGTTTAAATAACCCCCAGCAAGGTGAAATGCCTTTTGCGGTTGTTATGGGGCATGAGATGACGGAGCTTCCTAAAGATCTCTATATTCCGCCACAAGCACTTGAAGTTTTTCTTGAGGCTTTTGAGGGTCCGCTGGATCTTTTGCTTTATCTTATACGTCGGCAAAATCTTGATATCTTAGATATTGGTGTGTCACAGATTACGACGCAGTACATGGAATATGTCGAGCTCATGGATGCGATGCAGTTCGAGTTGGCCGCCGAGTACTTGTTGATGGCGGCAATGTTGGCAGAAATAAAATCGCGCATGTTGTTACCGCGCTCTACTGACATTGAAGAAGACGAAGAGGACCCAAGAGCTAACTTAATTCGCAGGCTTCAGGAGTATGAGCGCTTCAAACAGGCCGCCGAGGAAATCGACGGGCTGCCTCGGGTCGAGCGCGATACTTGGGTTGCTAAGATTGAACCTCCCGATCTCAACCGCGATCGACCACTGCCGGATCTAGAGATGCGCGAGCTTTTAGTGGCTTTGGGTGAGGTGCTAAAACGCGCTGACATGTATGAAAGTCACCAGATACAACGAGAGTCGCTGTCGACCCGAGAGCGCATGTCCGACGTCCTCGAGGTACTCAGGGCGAGTAATTTTGTGCCTTTCGTGTCTCTTTTCAAGGCCGAGGAAGGGCGGTTAGGTGTGGTCGTTACCTTTTTAGCCATAATGGAACTGATAAAGGAGTCTCTGGTGGAAATTGTGCAAACCGAGGGCTTTGGGCCCATCCATGTCAAGGCGAGGGTCGATTGATGGCGGAGACGGGATTGGTTCAAATTCTCGAAGGCGCTTTGATGGTTGCTGGGGAAGCGCTGTCTATTCAGCGCCTCAGCCAACTTTTTGACGAGTTTGACCGCCCAGCCAATGCCGACTTGCGGGAAGCTCTCGATGAAGTTGGTAGGCGCTGTGAGGGTCGCGGTTACGAGTTGGTGCAGGTTGCTACAGGGTATCGTTTCCAAGTGCGACAAAATTTGTCCACATGGGTTGGTCGTTTGTGGCAAGAACGGCCACCACGCTATTCCCGGGCGCTGTTAGAAACGCTTTCGTTAATAGCTTATCGTCAGCCCATTACTCGAGGGGAGATTGAGGAAATCAGGGGCGTTGCTGTAAGCACGAATATTATTAAAACCCTGCAGGAGCGCGATTGGGTTCGTATCGTTGGGCATCGTGACGTGCCGGGTCGACCCGCAATGTATGCCACCACAAGACAGTTTCTTGACTACTTTAATCTCAAGTCCCTTGAAGAACTGCCGCCACTAGCGGAGATCAAAGACCTAGAAAATCTGTCGGGCGACCTTGCGTTGGAGGTGCTGGACGCAGAGGTGGCCGAATCAGAGGCAGGCAGCGCAGTGGCTGCGGCAAATAGTGAGATTGGCGATGACGCGATCGTAAATAATGGTTTAGCGGATGAAATTTCAGAATCGGCACCACTTGACGATCAGGCTCAAGAGGGGCCTGCACCTATAAGTCAGATTCACGGTGACCGAAGCTTGAAGGAGGGTCTATCAGCCGGGCCGGATGGAGCTTCTGAAATGGAGGAAGCAACTCGTTCTGATGCCTCGGAGGGCGAAGGCTCTGCTGAAAAAATGTCTGCGGTGGAAGAAACCTCAGAGCAACCGGTGCCCGAACAGCTGGCAGGTACAATAAAAGTCTCTAGTGAGAGCTTTTCTGATGGAGAGCTGTTAGATGAGCAAAGCCCAGCGCCCGCCAAGTAAAAAGCTCCCAGAGGCGCCGCCAGAGCCTAACAAAGGCGATAAATTGCAGAAGGCCCTAGCGAGGGTCGGTCTGGGTTCGCGTAGGGAGATAGAGCGTTGGATCGAGCAAGGTCGGCTAACAATCAATGGACGCAAGGCTAAGCTTGGAGATCGGGTATTTGCTGGAGAGCGTGTAACCCTAGATGGTAAGCCAGTGGAGCTCGATGATACTGAAAGGGTGCGGTGTTTGCTCTATCACAAGCCCGTCGGTGAGGTGTGTTCACGTAAAGACCCAGAGGGTCGGCGCACGGTATTCGACTCGCTTCCTGACCTACAAGGCGGTCGCTGGATCGTTGTGGGGCGGCTAGATTTTAATACCTCAGGACTTTTACTGTTTACCACTGACGGCGAGCTGGCGCATAAAATGATGCACCCGAGCAGCACGATAGAGCGTGAGTACTTGGTGCGCGTTATGGGTCACGCGACTGACGAGATACTCGATACGCTTCGCGCAGGGGTTATCCTTGATGACGGGCCTGCAAGATTTACCGATATTGTCGATGGCGGCGGAGAGGGCATTAACCGTTGGTTCTATGTGGTGCTCATGGAGGGCCGTAACCGAGAGGTGCGCCGTTTGTGGGAGTCTCAAGGACTGACGGTATCGCGTTTAAAACGCGTTCGTTACGGTGAGGTTTTCATTCCATCGAAGTTGAAGAAAGGTGAATGGACAGAGCTCCCTGACCGTGATGTTGAAGTTCTGTACGGCATGGCAAAGCTGCCGGCCAAGCCTATTATGCCGCTGGGCGATAAGTCCCGAGCCAAACTTGAACGCCTGGCTAAAAAGTCAGGCAAGCAAACGGTGCGCCGGTTGGCGAGCGGCAAGGGTGGGTTTCAGCGCCGGCGCAAATAGCCGCTAGCTTTGCGCGCTTAACGCCTGACCATTGATGCCTTTACTGTCATCACTCATCAGAAACAGCCAGTGGTGCATTAGCGTCTCGGGATCCGGATTGGTCGTTGGAGGCTCCGCTGGATAAGCGGTGCGACGCATGGCCGTATTGATGGCGCCAGGGTTTAGGCTGTTGACCCTAATATTGCTGATCTCGCCTAATTCATCTGCAAGCACCTGCATCAGTCCTTCGGTGGCGAACTTTGAGACGGCATAGCCTCCCCAGAATGCTCGGCCCTTGCGCCCGACGCCTGAACTGGTAAATACGACAGATGCCAATGGCGCCTGCTCTAACATCGGTAGCAATGCTTGGGTTAGCATAAATGCGGAATTGACATTGACCTGCATAACTTGGTGCCAAAGCGCTGCACTGGTCTGCGCAAGGGGTTTGCGGTCCCCAAGCAGGCTGGCATTGTGCAGCAAGCCGTCAAGTTTGTGGATTGAAGTTGCTAGCTCTCCCGCGAGTGCGATCAAATGATCGTGGCCAACCTGTGCCAGATCTGTCGGTATGATTCCTGGTTCGACGCCGCCCTCAGCAACGATGGTGTCGTAGACGGCATCCAGCTTGGCTTCTGTTCTACCCAACAACAGGACTTCCGCTCCATGCCGTGCAAATGTCAGTGCAGCAGCTTTACCGATACCGTCCCCTGCGCCGGTGATTAAAATGGTTTTCCCTGCTAGTGCATCCGATTGGGGGGTCCATTGGTCAGGTAGAAAGGTCATTGAATTAATTGCCTAATAAAAGTTGCAAGCTCATGGCTCGATGACACAATGTGGTCGGCGCCCCAAACAGCAGGGTCTTCTTCTGTGTTTAAGTAACCATAGGCTGCTGCAATGGTGTAGCAACCGGCACGTTTGCCTGCCTCAATGTCTCTTGCATGGTCACCCACATAAATCGCGTGCTCTGGCTGACAGTGAAGCAGGGCGCAGCAACGTAATATGGCCTCCGGATGAGGCTTGGGTTCGATGACGTCGCAAGGCGTGATCAGGGCATTGACTGGCGGATCAAATTCCATTGCTGCCATTAAGGGTTCAGCGAAACGCCGCATTTTATTCGTCACAACACCCCATGGAATAGCACTGCGGCTAAGATCATCAAGCAATAGCCTTAATCCCTCGTAGGGCAGCGCTGAGCTGCCCAGCTGGTCCTCGTAGGTATTGAGGAATTCATCGCGTAGCGCCTCAAATTCGGGCATTCCCGGCGCGCAATTGAACGCTAACTCAATCATGCCCGCCGCTCCGTTAGAGACGACAGAACGGATGCTAGCGTTAGGCAGATCCACGAGTTTGCGAACGCGTCTCATGGTTTGTACCACAGCCACAAATTCACTGGCGGTATCGACAAGCGTGCCATCAAGATCAAATAGAACGGCCGCTGGCTTAGTGAACGCTGACACTAGCTCACTGAGCCTTTGGCTTGGTAGCTCTGACCATATAATTGACGGACACATCTGTGGGGTGCAGCCGGTAGTGCTGGGTGATGGGATTGTAGGTAAGGCCTGACATTTGGGTGAGCGTTAGTCCCGCGCTGCGAATCCAGTTGGCCAGCTCTGAGGGTTTTATGAATTTGCTGTAATCATGCGTGCCTTTGGGGAGCAGGTTTAATAAATACTCTGCGCCTACAATTGCAAACACAAAGGCCTTGGGGTTTCTGTTTATGGTAGAAAAATACAGGTCAGCGCCCGGCTTTGCCAAATCTGCGCAAGCCTGAATAACGGCTCCGGGATCGGGAACATGCTCTAACATTTCAAGGCACGTGACGACGTCATAAATGCCGGCCTCACGCGCTGCCAACTGCTCAGCGGTCACCTTTTCGTAGTCAATATCAAGACCGCTCTCAAGTTGGTGGAGGCGCGCTACGCTTAAGGGCGCTTCTCCCATGTCGATACCCTTGACCACTTTGGCACCGCGCCAAGCCATGGCTTCGGTTAACAAGCCGCCACCACAGCCGACATCGAGCAGTGTTTTTCCGCCTACCGCGGAATGTTCGTCGATCCAGCCCGCTCTAAGCGGGTTGATTTCATGGAGGGGCTTAAATTCGCTGTTGGG
>JAQWYY010000107.1 GCA_029253705.1 Luminiphilus sp.
GTGAGTGCCTTTAGCGAATCAATGAAAAATATGGGTATCTTTGACCGTGTGACGTTGGCGACGGCTTCAGATTTTGGGCGTACGCTGGCGGACAACGGTGATGGCACCGATCATGGGTGGGGTGGTCATCAGTTTGTTGTCGGCGGGGCGGTCAATGGTGGATCGCTCTATGGTGATATACCGCCCCCCAGCTTTGAGCACGATCAGGATGCAGGGCGTGGCAGGCTGATCCCAACGATTGCTGTGGATCAGTATGCGGCTTCATTGGGGCGATGGCTGGGTCTCGATGAAAGCAGCTTGGCACAAGCGCTACCAAACCTAGGTAATTTTAGCTCCAACCCACTGGCCAACCTTCTTCTTTGAGAGAACCCATCTGACTTGAGCTGGCAGAAGCCCGCTGGCCGAAGAGGGCGGCAAACCGATCTGATTAGCGTTCTCAAAGAGGCTGAAAGAGTCATATCTCCACGCAGCTTCATTGAAACTTATAAAGTCGAGCATACGGTTTGCGACCGTATCGCCGACTTCTTGAAAGATAACAAGCATTTGGCCCAGGCTGGGCGGCTTGGGGAAAATCCTCGAGTCGATAAATCGATTAAAGATTCGCTGGATCTGAGTATCCCTATTCGCATTTATGGGCAGGTTGATCCCTTTTTCGAGTTACTCACGGGGTTTGTGAAGTAATACGCTGATAAATATTATTACGATTGTGGAGCCAATGGGCTTGGACCGCTTGTGTTCTCGTAGTGGTCAAATGTTCAGGAGTACCCAATTGGCGGAGTCTACCCAGCCATTCACTGTGAGCGTGATAGACTTGAATACGGTCATCGGGCTTTGGTCTGGATGCTCTACCTCACCGACCCTCTAGGAGGAGGCACTGAATTCCACACCAGAGGATAACTACCGAATGCATCATAGGTGACGTGATTCTTTGGCCAAGTAATATGACCCTCATGCATCGAGGTGTTGTGTCTAGCACTCATGAGAAAATGATTTTCACTGGGTGGATTGATTTTATTCCGGCCGAGCGTAGCCAGAGGGCCTGAGGTGGTTCACTGTAGGTTGCGGCAGTGTCGGCCATCCGGTCGCTCTATGTGTTTTCCTAAAGTAACGAGTCGAAGCTCTCTAAACGTTAGGAGCTTAAGTGAGTGTAAGTCTGCACTGCGGGTATACTTGCTAGCCGGCGGTATGAGAGGCCGGATATACCTCAATGCGACGTCTTGGGGTTATGAAAACAGTATTCGATTTAAGCCTGAGACTAAAGGTGTTGCGCAAGGGTAAATGACAGTATGTCGGGACTAAAAGAAACCGGTATAGCCGATCAGGCTGAACCTTTGTGGACGCCCTCTGTGGCCCGCCTTACGCAAAGTCGCCTCCGAGATTTTATGGGTTACCTCGAGACTCAGGGCCAGGGTAGTTTCGACGACTACGACACGCTGCACCAATTTTCAGTGACACAAAGGGAACGTTTCTGGTCGGCACTGTGGGACTATACCGATATTGTGGCCGAGCAGAAGGGTGCCGTTATTGCCGAAAACTCGGACACTTTTCCCTGTCAGGCAGACGCAGGTGTGCGTTGGTTTCCGGAGGCGCGCCTAAATTTTTCCGAAAACTTATTGCGGTATCGTGATGACCGGGCCGCACTTATTTCCCGCCTAGAAAACGGGCAGCGCCGCGTCGTTACCTATAAACAGCTCTATGCCAATGTGGCTGCGTTAGCGGCCAGTTTGCGCGCCCTCGGTGTAGGGCCAGGTGATCGTGTCGCGGGCTTCATGCCTAATGTTATCGAAACGGTAGAAGCCATGTTGGCAACAACCAGTCTCGGTGCAATCTGGTCATCCTGTTCGCCCGATTTCGGTATCAACGGTGTGCTCGATCGTTTTGGTCAAATTAGACCTAAGGTTCTATTTGCCGCTGACGGCTATTTTTATAACGGTAAAGTCTGCGACTCATTGGAACGATTGGCTGCGATTAGCGAGGCCATCGATACGCTGGAACAGGTCGTTGTGATACCGGTCGTGTCTGAAAAACCCGATTGCTCTGGGCTTTCGAAAGCGGTGCTCTGGCAAGACTTTCTCGATCCGTCTACGACTGAGATAGATTTTGCGCAGTTACCTTTTGATCACCCACTATTCATTATGTATTCCTCAGGCACCACGGGCATGCCTAAATGCATTGTGCATGGCGCGGGTGGTACATTAATTCAGCACCTTAAAGAACATCAGCTGCAGGTTGATCTGAGTCGAGATGACGTTTTGTTTTATTTCACGACCTGTGGGTGGATGATGTGGAACTGGTTGGTGTCTGGACTCGCCAGCGGCTCGGCACTCGTCTTGTACGACGGGTCGCCCTTTGCCGAGGAAGGGCTTTCCTTACTCAAGGCAATAGAGGCAGAAGAAATTTCTATTTTTGGTGTGGGGGCAAAGTACCTTGCGGCGTTAGAGAAGGCGGGCATTGTTCCGAAGGACCAGGTAAATCTGGCAAGTCTCAAGACGATCCTCTCGACGGGTTCGCCGCTCTCTCATGAGAGTTTTCGTTACGTTTATAAGGGATTTAAAGCGGATATTTGCCTGTCATCAATTAGTGGCGGCACCGATATTTTGTCTTGCTTTGTGGGGGGGAGTCCGATTCTCCCGGTGCACATGGGAGAGATTCAAGCACCGGGATTGGGCATGGCGGTAGAAATTTGGAGCGATGCCGGTGAGCCCCTTTTGCAAGAGAAAGGGGAGTTGGTCTGTACAAAACCCTTTCCTAGCATGCCTATTGGTTTCTGGAACGATGCTGATGGCAACCTGTATCGCAAAGCCTATTTCGGCACGTGGCCCAACATTTGGGCGCATGGCGACTATGGTGAATTAATGCCCTCGGGGGGGTACATTATTCACGGGCGCTCCGACGCCGTTTTGAACCCCGGAGGGGTGCGGATTGGTACGGCGGAAATCTACCGTCAAGTGGAGCGATTGGATGAGGTGCAGGAGAGCATTGTCGTTGGTCAGGAGTGGGCTAACGATGTCCGGGTCATTTTGTTTGTGGTGCTGACGTCCGGTGCCATACTTAACGAAGACCTGCGGAGTCGTATTTCTGTGGCCATTCGGGAGAACACAACACCCAGACACGTGCCGGCAAAAATTCTTGAGGTCAGCGATATCCCCAGAACTTTAAGCGGAAAAATTGTGGAGCTCGCGGTGCGCAATGCGATTAACGATCGACCGGTAAAAAACACCGATGCCCTTGCTAATCCAGAGGCTCTAGATGCCTTTAGAGGGCGGGAAGAACTTCGCAGCTGAGCTGCGGGTCTGAGGCTGAGGCGCTAGGGCAGGCCCGTGAGGGGCTCGCCCTTGGTCCGGCCCAGCCTGACGAGGGAAAAGTTCCTATTAGGCGGCTCGAAGCGCCTCCCCTAGAGTGTCTCGCCCCAACGCCTCCTGCGCTTCTCCATTGGCCCAGGCCAAGACGCCTTTAATAAATACAGAAGCGACAATCCCCTTAGGACGATTGACCATCTGCTTATGATCAAATATCTCACGGTGCTCCAATACGCGTGTTTGATCCGGCTCCCAATTATCGAGGGCGTTTGGATTGATCAAAACCATATCGGCACGAGCACCGATAGCGAGAGAGCCTGCGTCCAGACCAAACACCGTGGCGGGTTCTTTGGTAAGGCGATGAACCATCCTCGCCACGGTTGCCACGTCGCGCTCCTTGGCTAATTTCAGTGACATCAGGTTGCTGTCGAAAAACGCCATGTTAGTGATGTGGGCGCCGGAGTCATTAAATCCCGGTAAAGCCTGATCATCGAGCAAATAGTCAAGGGTGGCTGTGTTCCCCGCGTTAGCAATGTCGGCATAAAATCGAAACGTCTTATCATAGCGGCGCATCATGTGAAGCATAAAATCAGCATCGTCACGCAGAATCGCGGGAAACTCCTCAAAAGCGGTTTGTTCTCCCCGCGAGCGTGCGGCGGTTTCGTCTCCAGCTTTAAAGCGCTGCACCCGCTCCATGACCTGAGCCATTGATTCACCATCCCAGTGGCTGATTGGGGCACCGTCAAATATCAGCTGGTGGGCATCGCGTATCACGAGGCTGTCAGGGAATCCATGCCGAGTTTTCCAGCTCGCAAAATCGCCACCTGTGCGGCCGTGCATCCATTCCTTGCGGAACAACGCCACCCAGTCGGGATCATGCATCAGCGCTTTTCGCCCTTCAACGTCATCGTACTCTTTAGCGATGAGTTGTGAGGTCGCTGTCATCTCCTCAAATAGAGGGCTGACGATGCCATCTGACCAGACCCTGAAATTGGTCCCCAAGGCTTGAAAGTGCAGCTTGCCCTTGAATAACCACGTATTCAAAAGACGGGCGACTTTGAGAAATAGTCGTCCCGATTTAGGTGCCGCCGTCATCTCCATAGCAGAGAGCGCTGAGGTTTTTAGCGGCTTGCCAAACAACCGGCCGCTGGTTAGTGAGAAGTAAAATAGCGCTGTCAGGCGATTCTCAAGGATGGGCGTGGTTTGCCA
Organism: Luminiphilus sp.; assembly: GCA_029253705.1. GTDB lineage: Bacteria > Pseudomonadota > Gammaproteobacteria > Pseudomonadales > Halieaceae > Luminiphilus. The sequence continues at coordinate 4,509 of JAQWYY010000107.1, forward strand.
GACCCGATCATATTTGCGCACTACTTTTAACAAGCGGCGCAGCTCTTTGAAGCTTGCAAACTGCGTGGGTATGCGTTTCGCCGTGTTGGGAT
>JAQWYY010000136.1 GCA_029253705.1 Luminiphilus sp.
AACGTATTGCCCAAAATGATGTCTGCGCCAATCGCTTCAATGTCCCGGGGCAACATGCCCTTGACGGTGCCATAGGTTCCCACTGGCATAAAAGCCGGTGTCGAGACACTGCCGCGATCAAAGGTAAGCTCACCGCATCGAGCTTGACCATCCCGGGCTTGGACATCAAATTTCATAGTTAGCCTAACCTCTTGATCTGCTGTCAGGGTTAGCCGTCACGAGCATGGCATCACCATAACTAAAAAAGCGATAACGCTGATCTACGGCCTGCTGATACGCCGCCATGGTATTTTCATAGCCTGCAAACGCCGCCACCAGCATGATTAAAGTCGACTCGGGGAGATGAAAGTTAGTCACCATCGCATCAACAACGTTAAAGGGCTGACCCGGATAAAGAAAGATATCGCTGTCACCCGAGAAGGATTTTAGCGTGCCACCCCGGGCTGCTGTTTCGAGAGAGCGCACGGAGGTAGTGCCCACGGCCACTACCCGACCTTTACGCTCTCGGCAATGTTTAACAGCCGCCACCACGTCCTCAGTCACCTCTAACCACTCACTGTGCATGTGGTGATCGGTGATTTTTTCAGCCCGCACTGGCTGGAACGTACCCGATCCAACATGCAATGTGACCTCAGCTGTCTTGACACCCCGAGAACGAATATCTTCGAGCAGGTGGGCATCAAAATGCAGGCCTGCTGTGGGTGCTGCAACAGCACCGTCGCGCTGGGCAAACACCGTCTGATAGCGCTCACGATCTTTAGCATTATCTGACCGTTCAATATAAGGTGGCAAAGGAATATGGCCGTAGGTTTTTAAAATTTCGGGCCAAGATCCGGAATCAACAGCCAGTTCGAATAAAGCATCTTGACGACCTTCAACGCGAACTGAAAATTCGGTGGCGTCTGACGTTTCGTCAGGGGTGATCAAAATAGCAGTACCCGGCTTGGACGACTTGCTTGCCCTGACGTGGGCCAACGCAGAACCGCCCTCTAGAAATCGCTCAATTAATATTTCAACACGACCTCCGGTTTGCTTAACCCCATACAATCTCGCCGGTATAACCCGTGTATTGTTGAAAACCAAAAGATCGTTGGGCTCAAGCCAGTCGGTTAAGTGATTGAACTGGCTGTGTTGTATGTCGCCGTTGTCGCCATTGAGAACCAGAAGTCGCGAGCCAGTGCGTTGTGGCAGAGGTTCCTGCGCGATCAATTCCTCAGGCAAATCGTAATAAAAGTCCTGTCGCCGCATAGCCTTAAACCCTTTACCTCTGAAAATTTGGGCACAAAAAAACCGGCAACAGCCGGTTTTCTATCGGGGCCCTGCAATTAGGCGTCTGTGGCCTCTTCTTCGTCAGCTGCCTCAGCCGGCACTTCCTCTTCGGCAGAGGATTCTTCTGCTGGCGCTTCTTCTTCGGGCTCAGCGCCGGGCAGAGTTACTTTAATCAGCTCTTCTGCCAGCAAGATATTAACTTTTTCCTCGCCGTTGACAGGCTTGCCGGTGGCGTCCTGAACGGCAAACCGCTCGTCACCGCGCTTAAAGATTTTGTACTCACCGGTTTTTTTGATGAGGTTCATTGCCATGTCTTTTCTCCCCTTGAGATACTCAGTCGCGGATGCTTTTGTACCGCTAGCCGTCCGATTCGCGAAGCAGGATAACGTAATAACGCAACCTTCGCAGCAAATTATTGCCGTTTGCTCTGGCCTTGTTATACTTCGCACGCTTAATTTGAGCCGGTGTGGTGGAATTGGTAGACACAGGGGATTCAAAAT
>JAQWYY010000151.1 GCA_029253705.1 Luminiphilus sp.
GCTTGTTGGCGGGCCTAAGCCCTCTTCAGTGTGCGGATTCTACCTGTAAACGGACCCAGATAGAACCAAATATGAGGCCTGCTGTCAGGCCATATACATTCCGCCATTTACGTGAATCGTCTCTCCGGTGATGTAAGCCGCTGCATCGCTCACCAAAAACTTGACGGTCTCAGCGATTTCCTCAGGGCGACCCAAACGGGACAGAGGTATCTGATTTAGCATGGCGTTGCGGTTATCGTCAGATAAATCGCGGGTCATATCGGTATCTATAAATCCGGGGGCGACTGCGTTGACGGTGATTGCTCGTGACCCCACCTCTCGTGCAAGGGCGCGTGTAAAGCCCTCAGCGCCTGCCTTTGTCGCCGCGTAATTGGCCTGCCCTGCATTTCCCATAGAGCCCACCACAGAAGTAATTGTTACAATGCGCCCCCATTTAGCTTTAGTCATGCCTCTGAGGCAGGCTTTACTCAGACGAAAAACAGAGCTCAAGTTAGTGTCAATCACACTGTCCCACTCGTCGTTTTTCATGCGCATGAGAATGTTGTCTCGAGTGATGCCCGCGTTATTTACCAAAATAAGTGGGGCACCAAAACGTTCTTTTACACTGGACATGAGATCGTCGATGCTGGCTTCATTTGCCACATCCAGAACCAACCCTGCGCCACCGTGTGGTGCAAGTCTCGAATCAATGCTCGCCGCTCCCGACTCTGTTGTTGCAGTGCCGATAACAGCCATGTTGGCGTGCACAAGTGCGTTGGCAATAGCGAGTCCAATGCCTCGGCTGGCGCCTGTTACTAGGGCGACGGGGGGTTGACTCTCACTCATGCTAAAGGCACCTCAGCCGGTTGGTTTAGGGCTTCCAATAGGGCCGCAGGCGACTCGATGCCGTAGCAAGGTTTCGAGCGATCAATGCGTCGCATCAAGCCGGATAACACCTTACCCGGACCACACTCAACAAAGTCTGCACAGCCCATTTCAATCATTGTTTGCACACAAGACGTCCATTGCACTGGAGCCACAACTTGCTGCACCAGCAGCTGCGCGATTGTTTTGCTATCAGTGTGAGGCCTCGCATTGACGTTACTAATAACAGGAACCTGAGCGTCAGCGAGCTCGACATTCTCAAGCGCATCGCTTAGGGCAACAGCAGCGGGCTGCATTAATGGTGTATGAAATGGTGCACTAACAGGCAACGACAAAACACGTTTTGCGCCAGCGCTCTTTAAAGCGAGTGAAGCATTCTTCACCGCCCCTGCGTGGCCAGCAATAACGACCTGCCCCGGAGAATTAAAGTTAACGGCCAACACTTGCGTGTCGGTATTGACACTAACATCAGCACAAATTGTGTTAATCGTGTCATCTGCGAGTCCCAGCACTGCGGCCATAGCACCTGTTCCAACCGGCACGGCCGCCTGCATGGCTTGCCCGCGCAAACGTACAATTTGCACAGCGTCGCCAAAGGCAAGACATTCAGACGCGACCAATGCCGAGAATTCTCCCAAACTGTGTCCCGCCAGCACGCTGGGTACCCGCCCTCCACGCTGCAGCCATAGCCTGTAAAGCGCAACGCTTGCGGTCAATATAAGTGGTTGAGTATTTTCGGTGAGCGCTTGGGCTTCAGCAGGCCCTTTTTGGGCCAAAGACCAAAGATCGAGGGACACAGACTCTGAGGCTTCGGCGAAGGTGTCAGAGATGACCGCCTCCCCCGACGCGATGTCTGACAGCATGCCTAGGTATTGCGAGCCTTGGCCCGGAAATAAAAACCCAGCGTGGCCATGCTGCGCTGCCGAAGCGACCTGCTGCTTGAGTTCTATCTGCGACACACCTACGCCCCCCGGCCCAGAACTGAATTCAAGTTTTGGCAGGACCCATAACGTAGCCCTACCGAGACAGTCAGTCGTCGGAACCCGTATTGATGACTTTTTTACCTCGGTAAAATCCGTCTGCACTCATGTGGTGACGGCGACGAACCTCACCAGAAGTAGCGTCTACTGTCAGAGTAGGACCCTCAAGGGCGTCGTGTGAGCGACGCATACCGCGGCGAGAGCGAGTTTTGCGATTCTTCTGTACGGCCATAACTTTCTCCATTCGAACAAGAGGGCGGTGCTGCCATCTCGCGCGTTACTTGTCTAAATCGCCCTTTAATGCTTTGAGTACATCAAAAGGATTGTCTTTTTCTGGGCTTCCGGACACTGCTGCTACCTCTGCTCCCAGTGCCTGCACGCCTGTCTTCGCACCACAGTTGATATCGCCGTGGTAACTAAAGCTGGGTAATGCCAGCAGGAGCTCGTCTTCGACAACCTCCCAAAAATCTATTTCAGCCCCTGCAATCAGTGGCTCGTACCTCGGCGGTAGCTGACTCGCCTGCTCGTCCGTCCAGACCACAGCCAGCAGCGCCGAAGAAGCTACCGTTTGCTCCAAGGTGCCCAAACAGCGCTGGCAGGTGACTTGCACATCCGCAGTAACCTCCACGGACACTACATACCTGCCCTCCTCGTCGCGATAAAAATCTGCCTTCACCACAACAGGCTGCTTCACCGCTACAATGGCCGCGCTGAAGCGCAAAAGCCTGCTCGGGTCTAAAACCCCGGCAAGTCTAACCTCGCGCGCCGCCAACGTGCGCACTTCGACCGTTTGTGGGAGTGCTCCGAGCGTCATGGCGGCGCATAATACGTACGACCCCGCAAGGTGTCAAAATATAAATACTGGTAATACAAAGGGTTTTTGTAAGGATATTACTGTGGATGATCGACCACAAACACTTGTTCTGGCCTCATCCTCTCGCTACCGGGCCGAGTTGCTGGGCCGCTTTGGGCTGCCATTTGACATTCAACGAGTCTCTGTTGACGAATCACCCTTGCCTTCGGAAGCCCCATCATCACTCGCGCATCGCCTCTCTGTAACGAAGGCCCAAGCCGTTACTCACATCTCAGGCGACTATCTCAGTGTCGGCAGCGATCAAGTTGCTATGTGCGACCATAAGCTCTTGGGAAAACCTGGGACAGAGGCAAAGGCCCGAGAACAGCTTCGCTTTATCAGCGACAAAACCGTCTCATTTTTCACTGGAGTCGCCATTTGGCGGCCCGCTAGAGCAATGCTCGACTACCGAGTGGTTCAGACCCAAGTGCACATGCGAAATTTGTCTGCCGGCGAAATCACGTCTTATATCACAGCAGATCAACCTCTTGATTGCGCAGGCAGTTTTAAATGGGAAGCCCTAGGCATTAGCCTTTTTCGCTCAACCGACAGTACTGACCCTACCGCCTTGCAGGGCTTGCCGCTGATCGAATTGGCCCAAATGCTCCGGGATCAGAACTACCGCATTCCCTAGATTTTGATGCTATGCCAGAGACTCCACCAACCGCTGCAGCTCTTTTGGCAATGCCGCCTCTAGGGAATAATTTTGCTCCTCGAGTTGGAAGTTGAGGCTAGCTGCGTGCAAAAATAAGCGTTTGAGCCCTATTTTGTCAGCCAGCCGAATTGCCGCCTCGTCTGAATACTTGGCATCGCCTAGGATCGGAAAGCCGGCGTGCTGGCAGTGCACACGTATTTGATGTGTCCTACCAGTAACAGGCTTCGCCTCGACCAAGGTTGCACAGGACCAGCGGGTCACCACGCGGAAAGTAGTCAATGACTGTCGCCCCGTGGCGGCAACCTTAACCCGACGCTCACCTGAAGGCAGCGCAAATTTTTCGAGGGGAGCATCGACACGCTTTAAGTGCGCGGGCCAGCGGCCGCTGACTAGGCAAAGGTAACGCTTGTCCACGCCATTTGTTCTAAGTAAGGCATGGAGGCTGCGCAGCGTTGACGCCCGGCGCGCAACTAATAACAGCCCAGAGGTATCGCGATCTAGTCGATGAACCAATTCCAAATAGCGATCTGTGTCATACATGGCTCTCAGAGTTTCAATGAGGCCCACGTTGATGCCACTTCCCCCATGCACAGCCAGGCCTGGAGGTTTATTAATAACCAACAGCGTAGCTTCCTCTTTTACCACTGCATCGCGTAACCGTGCGCGCCAGCCTGCTGCACCCGCTGCTTCTGCTTTTTCGGGGACCCGCAAAGGTGGGATTCTGACTGAAACACCCGCCTCAAGTCGTGTGTCGGGTTTAACACGACCCTTATTGACCCGAACCTCTCCTTTTCGGATGGCTCGGTAAATACGCGTTTTGGGGACGCCTCCTAGAACACGCTGGAGAAAGTTGTCGAGGCGCTGACCCGCTTCTTCAGGCAGCACAATACGCCATTCGACCTTGGTATTTGTTTGCAAGTTGCTGCTCTTTTTTTCAGACAATTGAATCACTTAGCATTTAGTGTTAATGTCCATTTCGGTTGTGTTCCAAAGCACTGGTGTTTTGGAAGGCCCGGGAAAAAATAAGTTTGACCGGTGTGCCTCCCGCTCTCAGGCCAATAGAGTAGCCTGATCCGCCGCTCCCCTCCAGAACATACGTATTGAGGGTGCTGCAGCCAGCGTCCGAATACTCCCTGAAAAATTTAAATGCGCTCCTGCTTGTACCGTTACCACTCCGGGCTATTTGAGGACATCTCCCCGTCAGAGCGGGGTACGCAGAGAGCTTTTGTTAACCCGCGCAGACAACGAACGCGGTGTGATTTTTTGGTGTCGTTATGAAGACGACACTGACGGCAACATTAAACCTGTGGAGGACCCATAGGTCTGGGTTGGGCGCAAGAGCGCACTGAGCCCTGTTTGTTTTCTTACCCTGTCCCGGGGTATCGCACCTGTTCGGTGACTTCGCTCACTGGATATTTACCATGAAAAAAATGCTTATCAATGCCACACAACCCGAGGAAATTCGGGTTGCTCTTGTGGATGGACAGCGCCTCAACGATCTCGACATTGAAAATCGATCACGAGGATCCACCAAAGCAAATGTTTACAAAGCGAAAATTACTCGGGTTGAACCCAGCCTCGAAGCTGCCTTTGTGGATTTTGGCGCAGAACGACACGGGTTTTTACCTCTGAAGGAAATTGCCCACCAGTACTACCGTAGTACAGCTCCAGACGGTGACGGCAAAACTCGCATCAAGGACGTGCTTAAAGAAGGCACCGAGGTCATCGTACAGGTAGATAAGGAAGAGCGAGGAACGAAAGGAGCCGCTCTTACTACCTACATCAGCCTCGCTGGCCGCTATATGGTGCTGATGCCTAACAACCCCAAAGCCGGTGGAATATCTCGTCGAATAGAGGGTGATGATCGCAGTGAACTCAGAGACGCCCTGGCACAACTCAATATACCTGATGGTATGGGTGTCATTATCCGAACAGCCGGTGTAGGGCGCAGCCCTGAAGAGCTACAGTGGGACTTGGACTATCTCCTGCAACTTTGGAGCTCCATAGCCACCGCATCCGATGAAAATAAAGCCCCCGTGCTTTTATATCAGGAAAGCGATGTCATTATTCGTACTATTCGTGATTACTTGCGAGATGACGTAGACCAAGTGCTCATCGACGATAAAGCAGCTTGGCAACAGGCTCACGACTTTGTCACGATGGTTATGCCAAAATATACGCAACGCATACGTCTCTATGAGGATTCCATTCCCCTCTTCAACCGCTTTCAGGTAGAAGGTCAAATAGAAAGCGCTTTTCAACGTGAGGTGCGACTTCCCTCTGGTGGCTCAATTGTTATAGACCCCACCGAGGCCCTGATTTCCATTGATATCAACTCGGCTCGCGCTACAAAAGGCTCAGACATCGAGCAAACAGCGCTGCAAACCAACCTAGAAGCAGCCGACGAAGTTGCGAGACAGCTTCGTTTGAGAGACATGGGCGGCTTGGTCGTTATTGACTTCATCGATATGAACGCCAATAAAAACCAGAGGGCCGTAGAAAATAGAATTCGAGATGCTCTTGAGGTTGATAGAGCTCGAGTTCAGGTGGGAAGAATTTCCCGATTTGGGTTGTTGGAAATGTCTCGACAACGTCTAAGGCCCTCTTTGGGCGAGATCAGCGCCATGGTTTGCCCCCGATGCACCGGCAAAGGCACCATACGAGACACAAAGTCACTCGCACTAGCCATTTTGAGGCTATTGCAAGAAGAGGCCGCAAAAGATAGAACCGGCGAGGTCAGAGCTATTGTGCCAGTGGAAGTTGCGGCATTCTTGTTAAATGAGAAGCGTAGCGCCGTAAACGACATTGAAACTTCAAGCGGTGTGAGAGTCTTAATCATTCCCAATCCGCATATGGAAACGCCCCATTTTGAGGTGAGCCGACTTCGTGACGACGAAGTGGAAGAAACCACGACACTGAGCTACGAGGTCGCTGTAGAAGCGCCCGACCCTATCGCTGTCAGGGATGAGGTCAGCGCAGTGCCTGCAGCCCCACAGCCCCTAGTTCGTGGCGTAACCCCTCAGGGACCAGCACCGGTTGCCGCAGATCTGGAAGAAACCACCAAAGTGGCGGAGCCTGCGACAACCGCGCAACAACCTGTTGCCGAGGCGTCGCAAAAGGCGGGCATCCTAAGCCGCATGTGGGGAGCACTTTTTGCGCCAGCCTCCACTGAAGAGAGTAATGTCCAAGAGACTGGGGAGACGGCAGAAACGGCCAGTTCAGAAAACCCAGAGGCCAAAGATAACGCCAACCGACAGCGCAGAAGTCGCGGAGGCAAAAACCGCACCCGCAGTCGACGCCCAGATTCAGAGACACCTACTGATGATGCTGATTCAGAGCAAACCGCAGTGGCAGTGGAGCCGTCAGAGTCGGCAGACTCTGACAGCGACGCCGATGAACGGCCTAAGCGAAATCGTCGCCGTCGTGGTCGTCGTGGCGGACAGAAGCGTCTGGCATCTGAAGGCTCTGAAGTTACCGACCATGAAGACGAAAGTGCTATCGACGACGAGGACCATGCCGACTCGACTGATCAACCGGCCCAGGCTGCAAACACTGAAGACACCACAGAAAGTGCACGACACAGACCTTCGGATAAACGTAGCGAAGGCCGACGTCGGCGTCAGAGAGGTCCTAAACCTGCAACACCTCAAGAAAATACAACTGCAGATGTTGCCGCGGTGACAAACGAAGTCGTCGAGACTGACGCGCCGGCAGAGACCGCTGCCGGTACTGTGGCAGAGGCCCCCTCCCAAGCTTTGGGTTCAGTAACAGATCAAATAGACCTTCTGGGCGAGGCGGCAAATGGCGCCAGCGCGACGGAGGAATCCTCTGAAGGAGCACAAACGGAAGAAGCCCAGAGCACCGCTGAAATCGCTGAGCCGGCCAGCCTTGACCCAACCCCGCAACCCGTAGAGGCGCAACCCGAGGCCCAGCCAACTGCGGACGCTACACCTGAGGTTAAAGTTCAAGAGGTAGTAGCACCTGCAGCACCTGCAGCAGCTGCACCAGTGATGCGGGAAGCTGATCGATCTGGAATTACTGCCGCAGGGCGAGCGGTTAACGACCCGCGAGTTGAACCCAAACCCATCGGCGACGTCAGCGTTGAGACACTGCGGCAGGCCTTATTCCTCGAACAAGAGGCCCCGCCCGTAAGCATTGTCAACCGAGATATTCCGAGGGCAAGCAATGATCCCAGAGGGCCAAAAGCCGGGCTTTCATTTGCAGCACCCAAGGGTCCCTCTGAGGCAGCTCCTGAGGATGACTCATTGCCGGATGCTCAAGCCAATTAAAAAAAGGGGCCGTAACGGCCCTTTTTTTTAACACTATTTTGTACATGAGTAATGCGAATACCGACGGTTCTTGTCCAAGGCCATGAACCATTCGCGTAATGGCGGTACAGAAAGGTCATTAATCAATAGGGAAGGCCGTAAAATTTAACGTTCCCTCGATTAAATCGATAACACCCTCTGCATAAATCATATCCCCGTTTGAAAATTCGTCCAAGGTGTACATCGTTACAGACTTACCGTTGCGTTTCCAGATGCCTTGCAGCGTCGCCGCGATCATGACGCCGTCTTGATTTATAGATCTGAGGTTTCCAGAAAAGTTGCCCTTGTTACGATCTGCAGAGTTACTCACGAAGTCGTAACTTAAGTAAACCTTGCCGTAGCCCTCGCCAACGACACCCTCGGCGGTAAGACTGCTGCCTGAAGCGCTGCTGGTCCAACTTGTCATTTTAAAGATGGCTGGGAAGGACTCTCCCGTAGGCTCAAAGGCCAGTGCAGGTAGCGTCACAAACAACAAACCCAATGAAACCCACAGCGCTCCAAACACCTTGATTAGTTTTTGCATCATGTCTTAGCTCCTATTTAGTTGGTGTCCCAAGTTGTAAGCTTGCACCTTGCACCCTGCCCAGTGACGACTAAATCCAAGCAAGCAGGCCTACTGTTGTTAAGTTAGTTAGCCGTGTAGACCTGCACACAGTCCTCAAAAGTATCTAATTCGAGAGACTCTATGGTGGCTAACATTTCCCCATAAGGTTCGAGCGCCCACGCCTTGCGTTGCAAAAAGTCATTAACCATCATTCCAGCAACTTCAGGCTCCACGGCAAATATCCGCACATCTAACAAGTTTGCTTTTTGACGGCCGTTACCCATCGGTTGAAAAATTCCCACCTCAACTTTATGCCCATTGTCTTGCATTGCTTTCTCTAACTTCGTGGCTGCGGCGATGTAAGCTGCGGCATCGTTTACGACAAGCTGATAACGACGTTCAAAACCCGATGGCAATGTGAAGGGCTTTAACACCGCATAGAATTCGGCGGATACTACCGACGAGATGGCCTCAAGTTCGGAACTGCGTGAGGTTTGTGAAAACTTGGTGGCAGCCTTAAAAGCCGAGCTCGCATCATTGTAAAAGCTAAAGGCAAAAGCTTGTCCTGGGTAACGGTGACCGCTGATCGTCGTGCATGTACCACCCGACTCAGCTCCCAGAGCCTCAAAAACTTCAGGATTTTCTTTTAAATATGCCCTGTAAGCAGCGGGATTTGAGGTTTTAACGTTCACGACGCTAACAACAGGCGTCATTGCGTCATCACCATATGAAAAACTTGCGATGAAAACCCCCATTAACAGCAGCATAGATGAAACAAATTTCATGGCCTTCTCCTAGTGAATACACTTTTAATATTAGAGCGCAATGGTTAATGCCCCAGCATGTAAATCTCAGCGTTACTTTGAGTCTCTGTAAATTCAGCAGTAATTAAAAGCCAACGGAGCAAAAGCACACCAAAAAGGTCCAAGCACTGTGAGGTAGGTCGCAAATCGATTTGGAAAAGCTTGGCACTAATTTTTATTTAATGAGGAAAAAGCTCAGTTTTGAGGCTAACAGTTCGCTTTGGCGCCTATAAATACCAGTGGATGCACGTTTTTATGCAAGTAATCGCCACATCGGCTTGATGCTAACGCCTCGATCGCTATAATGCGCGCTCCTTCTGGCGATCAGCCTGAAGATTTGGTGGGCTGGCTGAGTGGTCGAAAGCGGCGGTCTTGAAAACCGTTGAGGGGTGACCCTCCGTAGGTTCGAATCCTACGCCCACCGCCACTAAACCGTTGATTTTACTATATAAATCAACATCGAGAACCGCGCGTTAATCAGCGCGGTTTTTTTTGGTCGGGACTTGGTCGGGACAAGGCCGGGTACAGGTTGCGAGGCTGGACTCAACCCCCACGCACCCACGCACCAGCACCCGAGATGCCGTCAACTTCAGAGCCACGCCTTCAGCCGAAGGTACAGCCCCGAGAATGGATTGTTCGCCCACACCGAGTACTCGACGACGGGCTTATCCGTGAGGTGAAAATTGTCG
>JAQWYY010000183.1 GCA_029253705.1 Luminiphilus sp.
CTGGCACCAGGTGGCTAGCATGGAGTCTGAGCGTCGCGCGCTACTCAATGAATGCTTTGCGACGGCGGTATCTCCAGAGCATTCCGAGATATTTTCAGAGGCACTAGCCGCTATGCTCCACCTCAATGAAGAGCTGGTGGCGTTGCTTGATATCGCCAAAGCTGAGGCTGCTGCGCGGCATTCGGGACAGGTGAATACGCGTCGGCAGATTAATCAGTATTTAGACGTCGACCCGGTCTAATGGTGGGCTTTATGCGAATTCTGGTGGCATTTTAAGAAAATTTCTTAAGACTATGTACTAATAATTGCAAAATGCATCGTTTTTTGCGTGCCTGATTAGGAAAATCTCTTAACCGCCCGTCAATTTAATGACAGTGCGCTGAGTAGTTTGTTAGTTTGCGTCATCTTCAAAAAAGCGTGGCAACGTCCACAGGTTATTTTTAAATGGTTGGAGCGGCAACAGCTGAAGCACTTCCCCAGACCCGAGTGAGCCTCGATCAGGTGCTCGTGGGAGCAGGAAGTGCTATTGCCAACCTTCGCAGTTTAGTGGCGCAAGTCGCGCCGAAAATGGCCAGCGTGTTATTGCAAGGCGAGTCGGGTACGGGCAAAGAGGTGGTAGCCCGGGCGATTCACGACTGTTCCACACGCTCCCGCGCCCCTTTTGTTGCCGTAAACTGTGGTGCCATTCCCGCCGAACTTCTTGAAAGTGAGCTCTTTGGCCACGAAAAGGGCGCATTTACAGGTGCTGTTGCTGCTCGAAAGGGCCGTTTCGAACTAGCCGAGGGTGGCACGCTGTTTCTTGACGAAATTGGCGACATGCCCTTCGACATGCAGGTGAAGCTGCTGCGAGTTTTGCAGGAGCGCACCTTCGAGCGTGTCGGTGGCACCAAATTGCAAAAGGCTAATGTGCGTATTGTCGCAGCCACCCACCAAAATCTGGAGGGCAAGGTTGAGTCGGGTGACTTCCGTATGGATCTTTACTATCGCCTCAATGTGTTCCCCATTGATGTGCCACCACTGCGGGATCGGCCAGAAGACATTCCTTTATTAGCACAGCGATTTATTGACCTCCAGCAAGAGCAAAATGGCGAGGTCATCAGCTTGTCGCGAGATGCGCTTACGCAACTGTGCCAGTGTGAATGGCAGGGCAATATTCGTGAGCTTGGTAATCTCATTGAGCGCCTTACTATTCTTTACCCGGGTGAAGAGGTCGATATTCAGAAACTTCCAGGGCGTTACGCCGCAAGTCAGGCCGACTGGATTCAAACCCCACGCCACGACCCCGTGGCTGTTGCAAAATTTATTGATGACTTGTTTAAGGGCATGGACGGTGCGACTCAGGAAAAGGTGGCTGTTTTGCCGACGCCGGTAGAAAGCGGTGCTGAAGACCTTTCTGGGCTTTTTGCAACCGTAGATCAACTGCCCCCAGTGACGCCGCACGTTGTAGACTTCACCGTAGGCGACATCGATTTGAAAGAGCACTTGGCAGAGATTGAGCGAGACCTGATCTTCGCTGCGCTTGAACATACCGACTGGGTAAATGCCCAGGCCGCGAAGCGGCTCAACCTGCAGCGCACGACGCTAGTTGAGAAGATGCGCAAGTACGATATACATCGCACTTAAAGCTAGTATCAGCGCGCTGACACTACTTGAGAAGGTCGCCAGCGCAACCCCCAACATCTTTAAAACCCTGCAATGTTGAACGCGAAACTTGCAGCGGCACAATAGAAAACCTGAACTCCTAAAGCCCGGTCTGACCTCTGCGACCTCTGCTAAAGCTTGCGTGCCTGCACGGTTATGCTAATCAATAACTCCGGCGACCTCTTAGGGTTTGAAGCCAACGGCTAAGTTCTGCCAACGATTGTCACAACCCTCCAACCAAATCAGTTCCCTGCTAATGGCTCCGCCGCCTTTGCTGTGTGTGAAGCCGGTGTCAACAATCTGACAAGCCGTGGGTAAAGCGGTTTAAGCCGTTGTATTTTAATGCATTTCGAGCCTAGGCATAGCCATTGCTTTTGTCATGGGGACGGCAACACCGCGGCAAGAAATTGCCGCAGCCAAACCAATGACGCAGCACCCAGTGCGGCAAATAGGCAATGACATTAATGGAAGCTTTAGAGTTTACAGACCACATACCGCCGGCCAGATCTGAGCCAATAAGTTTGGAGCAGGCTAGCTTGGCCCGTGCCGGTGAGGCCTTGGAGGCCACTCACGCCGCCATGGCGCAACAAATAGCACGTCTAACCGCTGAGCTAGAAGCGGCACGAATGGCACGGAGAGAAGAACACGCCGAACGTGAACGGTTACTGACTCGCCTAGCTTCACTACTTGACGCGCTGCCGGGTGGCGTAGTCATTGTCGATAGTGCTGGAAAAATCACTGAATCTAATCCACAGGCCGAGCGCTTGCTGGGGGAGCCTTTAGAGGGCGAGGAGTGGTCGGCAGTGGAGGCGCGCGGTTACTACCCCGAACAGACCACGTTGGAAATTCATGGACGTCGGTTGTCGGTTGAAGCCACGCACCTGGGAGATAACGGCGAGACGGTGGTCCTAATTAGCGACATCACGCGGCACCACACGCTACAAGACGAGGCTTCGCGCAAGCAGCGCTTGGTGGCATTGGGTGAAATGGCAGCGCGGCTGGCACACCAGATACGAACCCCACTGTCCTCAACCATGCTTTACCTGACGCTAATGGAATCAGACCTACCTCAAACTCAGCGACAGACAATTTGCACCGACGTGCGCAGTCATTTGCAGCACATGGAAGCTCTAATCACCTCTATGCTTGGATTTGTGAAAGGCCATGGCAAGGTGACAGGACATGTCGGCGTTGAAGCAGCATTGGCAGACGCTGTTCAAAGTTGCACCGCCGATATTGAGAGCCAAAACGCGTTAGTAACCATTGATTCCTGTGGCCCTGCACCCCACCTTGAGGGTTGCCACGATGACCTAGTAGCAGCCTTTAGTAACCTGATCACTAATGCACTTGATGCCTCTGTGTCACAACCGAATATCACCATAAGTAGCCGAATTCGAAACAACAGACTTGCGGTCATACAAATTGCAGACCGCGGCTGCGGCATACCGGCTGAGGCCATAGACCGTATTTTCGATCCATTTTTTACCACGCGTGCTGCGGGCAACGGGCTGGGGCTTGCAGTGGTAGCTGGAACAATTACTCAGCACGGCGGCACTATCCGTGCCGCCAATCGTCCTGGCGGCGGCGCTGAATTCACCATTTTATTGCCGATCACGTCGGCACTCGAAATTCCCGCGGAGGTCGTATGAACGCCCCACAAGTTCTTATTGTTGAAGACGACGCAATACTGCGCGGCGCTTTATGCCAAACCATGGAGTATGGCGGCTATCAAGTGCTTAACGCCCGAAACGGTAAAGACGCCCTCGCGGTAATGGACCGTGAAACGGTGGACTTAGTCATTAGCGACGTGCAGATGGATGAAATGGATGGCACCGAGCTTTTGCAAGTTGTCCGTCGTCGCGAGCCAACCATGCCCTTTGTCATGATGACTGCCCATGGTTCAGTACAGCAAGCGGTGCAGTCAATGCGCGACGGTGCCACCGATTACTTGCAAAAACCTTTTGAAGCGAACGTGCTGCTCGAGCTGGTCTCGCGTATGGAAAGTCAGCTCCCCAGTCAGCAAACCAACATGATTGCTGAGGCTGCAAATACCCAGCACGTTTTAGATTTGGCGTTACGGGTTGCTCTCACCGATGCAACCGTTCTCATTAGTGGAGAGTCAGGAACCGGTAAAGAAGTGTTAGCTAGGGCCGTGCACGAGGGTTCCGAACGTCAGGAAGGTCCTTTTATTGCGCTTAACTGCGCGGCTATGCCCGAAAGTATGCTTGAGTCAATTTTATTTGGGTATGAAAAAGGCGCCTTTACCGGTGCGCATCAAAGCCGGCCCGGTAAGTTTGAGCAAGCAAACGGTGGAACCTTGCTGCTCGATGAAATTACTGAAATGCCAATTGAACTTCAGGCCAAGTTGCTTCGAGTACTGCAAGAGCGTGAGGTAGAACGCCTGGGTGGTTCGGGCTTGATCGATCTCGATGTACGGGTTATTGCTACCACCAACCGTAAGCTTACTGAAGAGGTGGCAAAGGGTCGGTTCCGAGAGGACCTATTTTACCGCCTCAATGTCTTTCCCATTGAGTTACCGCCACTGCGTGATCGCAAGGATGACATTGCCCCACTTGCCCAGCGTTTTCTCGGTAACCACGGTGGTGATCGCCTGTTAAGCCTGACTGATGAAGCCCTTGAAAAGCTCTTAGGGCACCAGTGGCCCGGTAATATTCGTGAGCTCGATAATTGCATTCAGCGAGCCATTATCCTGGCGGGTGGCCAGAACATAGACGTCGATGCCATTACCTTCGATACCGCAGCGGAGAGCCTGCCCGAGGCAGCGGGTTTGCCTCCAGCACTCGATGGCGACCTTAAGGCTCGCGAGCGCGAGCTAATTTTCTCAGCACTAGCTGCAGTCAACGGCAGCCGGAAAAAAGCCTGTGAGCGCTTAGGAATAAGTGAGCGCACACTTCGGTACAAATTAGCGCGCTTTCGAGATGAAGGGCATGTCTTGCCCGGCAACCTCGCCTAAACCACCGGCTTTAAATTAAGGATTTTAGCCCATGAGTGACATAGCAATTAACCAGGTTCTCGCCCAAATGCGAACCATGGCCAGCCAGGCGACCAGCGAACCCAAGTCGGGCTTAGAGGGTGTCGGTGGCTCCGGATTTTCATCGTTGATGTCTCAATCCTTGAATGAGGTAAATGAGTCGATTCAGGTTTCTAAAGGTTTAGCACAACAATTTGAGTCCGGTGATCCGTCGGTCTCTCTGGCTGAGGTCATGGTGACCGCGCAAAAAGCCAGCTTACAATTCACTGGCATGACTGAGGTGCGTAACAAGTTATTAAACGCGTACCAAGAAGTTATGAACATGCAGGTTTGAGGCACTGAATCATGGCAGATAATCCTATTCTTAATCGCGTGAGTGGTTTTGCCGCTCAGCCCGTTACCCGCCAGATGGCCTTGCTGATAGGTATGGCAGCCAGCGTTGCTTTGGGTGTGGGCGTTATTCAGTGGGCCATGAAGCCCGACTTCCAGCCCCTTTACGGCGCTATGTCTCCCGCAGACAACGCGACCGCGGTCAGCTTACTTCAAGCCAATGGCATTCCTTACACCATGGCAGGCGGCTCTGGGCTTTTGAGTGTTCCCAGCGACCAAATACCGCAAGCGCGCATGGCACTCGCTAGCGAGGGCTTCCCACGGGGAGGCGGTGTGGGCTTTGAGTCGCTTTATCAAGAGCAGGAAATGGGTCTGTCCAGTTTTATGGAGCAAGCCCGTTACAACCGTGCGGTTGAAGCCGAGCTTGCACGCACTATTTCAGCTATGGATAGCGTCAAAGGCGCGCGCGTTCATGTTGCGGCCAGCAAGCAGTCGGCTTTTATTCGTCGCGGGCAAGAGCCATCGGCGTCGGTCATGGTCAGCCTTTATCCCGGACGCGGTCTCAGTGAGCGGCAACTCGCAGGTATTGTGCACTTGGTTGCTTCAAGTATTCCCGAGCTACAGGCATCGAAGGTGTCAGTTGTCGATCAAGCAGGCAAGTTGTTGTCCAGCCAAGACGGCGAGGACAATGATTTTGGCTACACCTCAGAGCAGTTCAGAATCGCCCAGCAGCTGGAGGATTCGTTGAACGATCGTATTGAAAGTATCCTCGAACCTATTCTGGGCGTCGGAGCAGTCCGTGCTCAGGTAACCGCAGATTTAGACTTCACCCGGGTCGAGAGCACAAGCGAGCAGTATTCTCCCGAAACGATCATGCGCAGTGAACAAACAACTGAAGACCTTACATTGAAGTCAGTTGCTGCAGAGGGTGTTCCAGGGCAGTTAGCCGACCAGCCACCCGGTGCGGCAGATCCGGCCGGTGAGGAAGATCCTGTTGCAGAGGCCCCAAGCCCAACGCGAGAGAGTCGAAAAGCCACCCGAAACTTTGAAATGGACAAAACCATTAGCCATGTTCGCGAGGTTCCTGGAAAACTCCTTAGGCTTTCAGTTGCCGTGGTGGTGGACTACATTACTGATGAAGATGGTAATCGTGCAGCACTAGAGCAAGGCCGTCTGGACGAAATCACCACCCTTGTTCGTGAGGCCGTAGGTTTCGATGACGCCCGGGGCGATACTGTTAGCGTGATCAACTCGCCTTTCGTGGTGCCCGAGGCCCTGGAGGAAATACCTGAGCCCGGATTACTTGAGCAAGATTGGATTTGGCAGGCAGGAAAAGGGGCGTTAGCACTGATTGCATTGCTGATGCTGATCTTTACTGTAATACGGCCGTTGATTCGCTACTCGACCAGCTACACACCACCCCCGCCGCCGCCATCGGATGGATTGCCACAGTTAGCGGGCCCCATGGCGGCAGATGGTGGTGGCATAAATGATGATACGGTTGCCCTGAGTGGACCGGCACAGGCGGCGCTTCCCGGCACCACCACCCCGGCTTATCACCAGAGCATTGCCATGGCGCGCAACGTGGTCAACGAACAACCCGCGCGCGCTGCTTACGTAGTAAAGAACTGGATGGCGACTGATGGCTAATCTTGAGGATATGAGTGGCGCAGAACGCGCCGCAATTTTTTTATTGGGTGTTGGGGAAGATACTGCCACTCAAGTCATGAAGCATTTGAGCGCCAAAGAAGTGCAGCAAGTGGGCGAGGCCATGGCTACGATTTCAGGCCTAACCAATAAAGATGTTAGTGGTGTCTTAGCTAAATTCTGTACGGAAGCCTCTGAAATTAATCCTTTGGCGGTAACGGCTCCTGAATTTACCAAGCGGGTTATGACCACAGCCTTGGGTGAAGGGCGCGCGAAAACCATTTTGTCGAAAGTTTTGGAAAAGCCTGAGGAGCATTCGGGAGTTGACGCGCTGCACTGGATGGCTGCAGAGGCAATTGCGGCGGTGCTGGTAGAAGAGCATCCGCAAATAGCGGCGACAGTACTCACCCAACTGGAGGACGATCATGCCGCCGAGGTTTTGGCGCTTTTTCCCGAGGAGTTCCAAAAGGACTTAATTCTGCGCATCGCCAGAATGCAAGAGCTCGACCCCCGGGCCATGGAAGAGTTGGATCGCGTGATGTCGAGTCAATTGGGTAAATTACAAAAGACGCCACCCCGTAAGGTCAAGGGTGTGAACAACGCTGCGGCAATTCTTAATGCCACGTCCTCTTCTCTGGAAAAAACACTTTTGGAGTCACTTCAAAGCACCGACCAGGAACTTGGTGACGATGTGAAAGAGAAAATGTTCGTCTTCGATAACCTTATGTCCCTCGATGATCGCGGCTTCCAGCGACTGATCCGAGAAATTGCCACCGAAGATTTGGTGGTAGCTTTAAAGGGTGTTGATGCCAGCTTGCAAGAACGATTCTTTAACAACATGTCAGAACGTGCGGCTGAGATTTTAAAGGACGATATGGACGCTAAAGGTCCGGTGAAAGTGTCTGAGGTTGAAACCGCTCAGAAGCAGATTTTGATAAATGCCCAAACCCTAGCTGATGAAGGCGAAATTATGTTGGGTCGAGCGAGTGGCGACTATGTCTGAGTTAGCTAGCGCTGCAACTTGGCAACCCCCCGCGCTCAGAGTGATTACCGCTGCTGATGCCCAAGCGCAGCAAGCACAACAACTCGAGGAGGCTCGGGAGCGCGGCTACCAAGAGGGTTTGCAGCGTGGGCAGGAGGCTGGGCGAGTGCAAGCTGAGGCATTATTGGGGCAGATGACAGCGCTGTGGGACGCTATGCAACAGCCCTTCGCCGACATGGAAGAAAATATTCACAGTCACCTCATGGGGTTGTCCTTAGCCATGAGTGAGGCGGTTATTCGACGGGAGTTGAGCACCGACCGAGATGCGATAGCGCGGGTGTTAACAGAGGCTCTGTCGGCGCTGGGCTTCGTTCAAACCCCGATTGAAGTCAGTGTGAATCCCGCCGATCACGACGTGGTCGCTGGGTTGTTAAGCGGCGAAAATATTGACAGTAGAATTACAGCAGATCCCAATATTCAGCGAGGCGGCTGCATGCTGCGCGCCGATCGCGCTTTGGTCGATATGCGGGTCGAAACCATGATTCGAGAAACTTTAACCACCATCGCAGGAGCAACCCGCCGGGTTGATGACAGCGGTCGTGAAACGGCTCCCGCATTATCGGTAAGCGATATCGAGTCGATAGCGGACCGTTTTAGTGAGTCGCCTTCTGCTGGTGTTAGTTCGACAGCTACCGGTGAAGAAGATGTCTGATGCAACAAATATTCGGCAGGCGCAGTTTGGTCGCTTCACAGAGCGATTGGAGCATCTTGCAGAAAAATTACAGGCACCCAATCCGGTAGAGACCGGCCAACTGGTTCATTTGTCGGGTATGAGGCTCGAGGTTGCGGGCTTGCGCTCGCCGATTGGTTCGCGTTGTCTGATTCAGGGCAAGGTGCCGGTTGAGGCAGAGGTTATTGGTTTCCATGGTGACCGACTGGTAATGATGTGCGAAGGCAGTGCTGAAGGCTTGCGACCGGGTGCTCGCGTTGAGCCCCTTGAGGGTAGCGATCGTATTCCTGTTGGGCCTGCCTTGCTGGGTCGTGTGATTGATGGCGCAGGCCGCCCCCTCGATGGCTTTTCTGCACCATCGAGCGATATAACTGTGCCAATGCAGGGCGAGCCCCTGAACCCCATGGATCGCGGTGCACTACAAAAACCCCTCGATGTTGGCATACGGGCAATTAATAGCTTACTTACGGTTGCTCGCGGTCAACGCATAGGTTTGTTCGCTGGAAGCGGCGTTGGCAAAAGTACGCTACTGGGAATGATGACTCGCTTCACCGAGGCCGATGTTGTCGTCGTGGGACTCGTCGGTGAGCGTGGCCGAGAGGTACGCGAGTTTGTCGAGGATAGTTTAGGCCCCGAAGGGTTGAAGAAAGCCGTCGTGGTGGCAACTCCAGCAGACACTTCGCCGCTAATGCGCGTGGCAGGTTGTTGGCGGGCAACGGCCATCGCTGAATACTTCCGTGCTCAGGGCCTCAACGTCTTGCTATTGGTAGACTCTCTGACGCGATTTGCCCAGGCACAGCGCGAAATCGGTTTAGCAGCCGGTGAGCCTCCTGTTTCACGAGGCTATACACCCTCTGTTTTTTCTATCATGCCCAACCTCATAGAACGTGCAGGTAACTTGGGCAGTGGCTCTATTACGGCAGTTTATACGGTACTAACCGAAGGCGATGATCTTCAGGATCCTATTGCCGATTCAGCAAGGGCGATTCTTGATGGTCATGTCGTTTTGTCGCGGAAGATGGCTGACAGCGGCCTGTTTCCCGCCATAGATATAGAAGCGTCAATCAGTCGTGCCATGCTGCAAATCACTGATGATACTCAGCAAGCCCATGCGCGACAGCTTCGAGATGTTTATGCGACTTATCAGGCTAATCGTGACCTGATTTCAATGGGCGCTTATCGTGCCGGCACAGATCCGAAAATTGATCTTTCGATTCGTCATCATCAGGCAGTTTACGAATTAATCGAGCAGCCCTTGGACCAGCCCGCAGACTTTGCCGGCAGCCTTAGTGAGCTCGCACGAGTCTCTGGCGCCATGCAGCAAGATAATGGAGCCGCCGCGCAAATGCCGTTGCAGCAAAATATGGCTCAAACAATGCCGGCACCGTTGGCACCTGCGGCGCGCTAGCGATTAGCTTGTGCAAATTAAGCAGCTTGCATTAGTCATTCGCTTGGCTGAAGAAAAACGGGATGCCGCTGCAAATCAACTTGCTGCAGGGACAGCTTCGTGGCAATCGGCTCAAGATCAGCTCGAACAGTTACAGAATTATCAGGATCAGTATGTAGCTCAAGCAAAACGAGAGGCCCAGCAAGGTATATCGGTGCAGGCACTGTTTGAGGGTAGACGCTTCATTGCTGAACTTGACGGGCTGATAGTGAAACAACAGCAAGCGGTAGATCAGCAGGCGTCCGTTCTGCAGTCGTTGACCGAGCAATGGGCGGACGCTACTCGTTACATGAAGGCCTTAGAGCAGGTCAACGCTGTACGCCTGAGCGAGCAACAACTGGAACAGGACCGACGTGATCAGCAGCTTGCTGATGATCAGTACGCTATTCGGAATTCATCTCCAGATTACGCAACGCCTTAAAATTGGCATGGCCTTTGCTAATTCTTGGAGTAACAAAGGTAACTAAACCGCGGCAACGCGAGGCTGAGCGAAGTGACATAGCGAGTTAAGGGACGACTTTTTGAACTGTCGCCCCAACTTTCGGTTTGAAGTACGACGCGCAGTGGGAGAGCAAAGATTATGAAAACAGCAGGTTTAGACGCGGTTTTAAGGGCGTTGAAAGGAGATTCTGCCCCAATAAGTACAGACAAAGTTGGCACTGACGAGGGTGGCGCTTTTAACGCAGCGTTTAATGCGGCGGCGAATAATGCCAGTGAGGCAGCACCTGAAACGGTACCGGGAAAAGGCAAAACTGGTTCTACATTGAGTGTTATGCAAAGCTCCGAGAGCGGCAAGGCGTTGCCCGATAACGGCAAAGAACTGCCGAATACTACTGATAATAATTATGCTGAAGAAGCTCCCGCAGAAAGCTTGACTGCAGGGTCATTGACGACAGATACGCTGTCGCCCTCGCCATTTATGAAGGCCGCGCTCGATAAAGCTGGCGCTGGAAAGGCACTAGAGGAGCCCCCAATAAGTGCAACGCGACTGTCCAATGACACAAAGCTACAGCAGCCCGGAACAACAGAAGCAGCGCCTAAACCTCAGGGAGCGGGCGCGTCGACTAGCCTAGGTGCAGCTTCTTATACCGAAGGAGCGTTGGTGAACTACCGTGCCGATGCGGGTGACACAAAGCCAATTTTGGATTCAAATTCAGCAAAAAAACAAATATTACCCACTACCACTAGTGTTTTGTCGCCTGCCCCCGAGGCTCCTCTAACGAGTATTAACGCGGGGGAGCGGGGTGCTCTGGCAGACAAGACTAATCGCTTTCCGACCCTGCCAAGCAGTGGCACGCTAACCAGCAATTTGGCTGCTGAAAGTGCGCTGACACGCGAGGTCCAACCAGGCCGGTTTGCCGGGGGTAATGTTTCCAGTGTCACTGTAGCGACTTCTCACGGCGGTGCAGAGGTCACCAATGCGGGTAAGCCAGAGTTGTTAAGCGCCTTGAAGGACGAATCCTTCGAAGCGGTATTGGATAGCACCGCGGTGCGAGCCGGTGGCCTTCGCGAGGGTGGATTGGTCAATAGTCAGGGAGGAGCACCAATAACACCTGATGCCGTCATTAATTCTTTGGCGGGTTTAAACCAAACCGCACGCCCAGCAGAATCAGCTATGAATAGTGCTGTTAGTAACCTACCTGATATTAAGGCTGGACCAGATGCGCCAGACTTCCCACAGGAAGTAGTTGCCAGAGTTCGCATGATACAGGGGCAGGGGCAAACAGAAGCTCGGCTCAATTTGCATCCAGCCGAACTAGGCCGCTTACAAATTGCCATTACATCTGACGGCGACACAACGCGGGTTGCCTTTGTTGTGGACAACCCCCAGGCAAAAGAAGCTCTTGAGCAGGCCATGCCTCGCTTGCGCGAGTTTCTCCAGCAGGCGGGTTTGCAATTGGCCGAGGGCTCTGTATCGCAGCAAGGTCATCAAGGCAGTGCTGCGTTTGCGCAAAACGACTCCCGCGCAGATGACGCTAATGGCAATGGCGTTGAGGAAAATGCCGTACTGATTACGACATCCGACCAGGGCTCTGACCCCAACCGCATCCTCGATGCCTATGCCTGACGATCTGTGACCACCCGCTTATCGATAATGCCATGAAAAAGGTGGCGTAAAAGCAGGCAATCTGCCCACATAAATAGCGCACTTAGCGCCTTCTCTTCCACGCCCACGACTTTGCGGCTAGGCTAGTTGACGTCGATCTTTTACTGGCCGTCAAAACTCTGACGCCAGCCAAAAAATTGCGTCTAAATTATTGTTTTATATAAATAAAATTTGCGTGGTACGCAGGTTGCTTAGCTATTGTTAACGGTAGATAGCAGTCCTGCCTCTGGGCAGATACTGACAAAGGAATTGTAGCAATGGCAGAAGATGAAGCCACGAGAAAGAAAAAATCCGAAGACGAAGACCAGCCTGAGGAAGGCGGCGGTGGTAAGCGCAGGCTTATTTTGCTGGTGGCGGGTGCCGTTCTTCTTTTAGGTATGGGTATTGGTGCAGGCTTTCTTGTCGCCACTATGACTGCGGATGACCCCGATTCAGCTGAAAATGTTGGGGTCGACGAGGAAGAGGAAGACGAAGACAGCGGATCCAAGAAAAAAGATGACCGCCACAACATTTACATCACGGTGGGCAAGCTTCTCGCTGCTGTCGAGCACAACGGATCTACGCGATACATTCAGGCTGAAGTCGACCTCGTGGGTTATGAAAAAAGCGTTATGGATGACGCGCAACACAACGTCCCTGCTCTGCGTAATCGTTTATTACTGCTGTTTGCCTCTCAAAATTTCGACGAAGTACGCACAATTGCTGGGCGTGAACGTCTGCGTGTTGAATCTCTTAAAGCGGTGAATGATGTGCTTGAACTTGATCCCAAGGGCGATCGAGTTGAAGACGTCTACTTCACAGCCTTTGTTATCCAATAGGTGTTGCAGTGTCTGAAGCCGACGACAATCAACCGGTTCTGAGCGAAGAGGAAATAGAAGCCCTCGTCGATCACGCTGCTACTGACAACGTGTTTGATGACGGGCATTTTAAATCCCACGACTTCGGTGCCGGCGAAGCTCTGACCCTATCCAAGTGGTCGGAGCTCGATGGCTTGTTGCGCGCTCATGCAGAGGTCCTGCAGGGTGTCTTACTTAGAAATTTTGGTCAGCAGGCGACAATCGAGCCTTTCGCCCCTTTGTTCGCACGCGTAGGCGACCTTATCCCGGCTATGTCCGACCGGATCGCTTTGATTACGACAGAAATCAAACCCCTTGAGGGTGAAAGTCATCTGGAGTTTCCCGGTGATTTTTTGTCGTTCTTGGTGAATCAATATTTTGGTGGCAGCACGGTTGCATCACCGAAGCTTGCTGGAAAAGTGACCCCCAGCGAGCAGCGGTTGAGTGAGCAACTGGCTAAAGATGTTCTGCGCACTTTAGTTGAAGTGTGGTCTGACCGACTTGCCCTTGAACCAGGAGACCTTTACGTCGATATCACCACCGATCGACTGTCATTACTGCCCGCCGACATGGGTTATGTCGTTCTGACCTATTCAGTGACCTGCAGCAGTGATTATCAAGGTGAGTTTCGAGTGTTGCTGCCCTATGACTCAATGGCACTGCAAGCGCAAAGACTTATGCCCACGCGCAGAGACGAACCTGAAGTGGTAGTAGAGCCCGAATGGGAAGCGCGTTTACAAAGCGCAGTGCCAGAAATTGATGTTGAGATTTGTGGCGTAGTTTCCCTGCTTGAAACCAGTTTGCGCAATTTGTTGGCATTCAAGGTCGGTACGGTGATCCCCATCAGCGAACCTCAAACGGCTCAACTTAACGTTGAAGGCCGTGGCATAGCGCGCGGTAAATACGGCGCTCATGACAGCCATCGTGCTGTTCAGATAACCGATTTTTCTAGGAGTAAATAATGGCTGAAGATCAAGAAGACATGACGACAGCAACACCGCCTGAGCTCAACGAAGGCGCTGTCGAGGGAAATGGCGAGATCGACCTTGATCTTCTCATGGACGTACCGGTTTATCTCACCGTTGAGGTGGGGCGTCGACGGATGACGATCAAAGAGCTGCTCGCGCTCGCTTCAGGCAGCGTGGTTGCTTTTGATAGGAGCGTATCTGAACCCATGGATCTCATGGTCAACGGCACGCTGGTCGCCAGAGGAGAGGTGGTGTCTGCGGAAGGCCAGTTTGGATTGCGCTTGGTTGATGTCGTAAGTCCTAAAGAGCGGCTCCAGCAGTTAGGCAGCTAATCATGTCACGCATCTTATTATTACTAATGTGTATCCCCAGCATGGCCTTAGCAGAGACCGGAGCTGGAGAAACCTTACCCAGCACCGCGGATCTTTTTTCCTGGTCTTATTTGGGTCAGGTCATAGCGTCTTTGGCCCTTGTCATTGGCTTGCTGCTCGGTGCGCTCTGGATTATGCGTCGTGTCAATGGCGTGGGTCAGGCGGTGGGCGGTCAAATGCGCGTTGTCTCCAGCCTTGGTTTAGGGCAGCGAGAGCGAGCTGTTCTTGTCAGCGTGGGTGATCAGCAAATTCTGTTGGGCGTTGCGCCTGGCCGTGTCGCTGCCCTTCATGTCTTTGACGAACCGGCGGTAGCTCAAGACATAACGCCGGCGCCCCCACTTAAATTCTCGGAAGTTTGGCAGAACGTCATGGGAAAAAAGGATAGTTCGTCGTGAAGGTTTTCCTAATTATTGCGGCGGCACTGGCTATTTGGTTGCCCGAGAGCGCGCTGGCCCAGCAGGCCACCATACCCCTGGTATCGACTACGCCAAACGCGGATGGTGGCAGTGACTATGCTTTGGGGATACAAATTTTATTGGTCATGACGGTACTCACCTTGCTACCCGCCATGCTCATTACTATGACGTCCTTTACCCGAGTACTCATTGTGCTGGCTATTTTGCGCCAGGCTATGGGCACGGCTCAGACACCCTCAAATCAAATTATTTTGGGTCTATCGCTTTTTTTATCACTGTTCATCATGGCGCCTGTCTTCGACGTTGCGTGGACTACTGCGCTGAAGCCTTTTCTCGACGGAGGGGTAGATTTTGAAGGTGCGCTTGAGGCGGCGAAAATTCCATTTCGTGAATTTATGTTTACTCAAACCCGCGATTCAGATCTCACCATGTTTGCAGAAATGGGG
>JAQWYY010000184.1 GCA_029253705.1 Luminiphilus sp.
CTGCGGGGGTGAGGTAATAGCGCTAGTCGCCATCATTTAGCTCCTTATTCATGATGTCGGCATACTCCTGGGGTAACTCAATAGACTCGGGCCGCGGCACGTAGTCGGTAGCTTGAGCCTTACGCAAGTGAAAGACGTACGCCAAAACCCGAGCAACTGCTAGAAACAGATTGCCTGGGATTTCGTCCCCCGCCTCGGTGCTGGCAAATAGCGCTCTCGCTAGCGGGGGCTCCTCGTAAATAACAATGTCGTGGGCTCTGGCAATATGGCGAATTTGCATAGCCATGTGATCGGCACCTTTCGCCAGCACTCGGGGTGCGGTGTTGCCTTCTTGGTCGTATTTTAAGGCGACCGAAAAGTGTGTTGGGTTGGTAATGACTACATCTGCAGTAGGCACATCTGCAAGCATGCGACGATCGGCGATCTCGCGCTGCTTTTGGCGTATCTTGCCTTTCATTTCAGGATTCCCGTCGGTCTCCTTCATCTCGTCCTTTACTTCCTGCTTAGTCATACGCAGCTTGCGGGTGTGATCCCACAGCTGAAAAGGCACGTCGATAGCTACGACCAAAATCAAACTTGCCGACAGGAAAATCAGCGTCAGCATGATCATGCGACCCGCCTGTGCAATCCCTTCACCCACGGGCAGTGAAATTAGGCCCATAACCTCGCGCTCGAAGGAGAGCAAGACAAGAACGGCAACACCGGAAACCAAGAAAAATTTCAGTAGACTTTTAACCAGCTCCAGCAGCGATTTGCGCGAAAAAATCCGACCGAAGCCTTTGATCGGATCAATTTTGTCGAGCCCAGGTGACATCGACTTGAAAGAAAAAATAAGCCCACCCATAACAGAAGGCCCTAGCAGCGCGACAAAGACGGTCAACGCTAAAAATGGCACGATCATCTCTAAACCTGACATGAGAGTGGTGCCCAAAAATGGCGCCAC
The DNA here is from genome assembly GCA_029253705.1 of Luminiphilus sp. Taxonomy (GTDB): domain Bacteria; phylum Pseudomonadota; class Gammaproteobacteria; order Pseudomonadales; family Halieaceae; genus Luminiphilus. Next base: position 944 of record JAQWYY010000184.1, read on the forward strand.
TTCACTGGTTACCTTCATCGCTGCTGATGGTGGCGTTAAGGCCCCTGTAAACAAGCGAGTAACCGCGTCCATAGCGAACTCTCCGGTCAACCAAAGGGCTACGGCGCAGGGCAAAAGCATGAGCAACGTATTGAGTTCTCGAGAGCGCGCAACCTGACCCTTTTCCCGAGCCTGCTGCAACCGTTTTGCGGTGGGATCCTCGGTGCGTTCCTGACCTGTCTGCTCTTCTGCCACAGGTCCTCCTACATGAACACAGCCGGAACCTGCATCAACGCTTGATCCAGAAACTGGGAAAGCGCGGCAATGAGGTTGGGCATATTAATGAATAAAACAAAAAAGCCCCCCATGAGGGTCATGGGGAATCCCACAGCAAAAATATTGAGCTGAGGAGCGGTTCGAGTAATCACGCCAAAAGTCACGTTAACCATTAGCATTGCTGCCATTGCAGGAAGCGCTAATGAGATACCGCTGGCAAAAACCTTACTGCCCAGGGCAGCAACTGCACCCAAACTACTGACAGGGATACCGGATAAGTTTGCGGGCAATATTTGATAGCTGTCGATCACGGTGGCAATCAGAATAAGATGGCCGTTGAGGCTGAGAAACAACAACGTCGCAAGAATCACGTACATTTGCGACAACACCGGCACTTGTACGCCATTCTGCGGGTCAACCGCCATAGCAAAACCCAAGCCCATGGTCATGGAAACCGCCTGCCCCGCATAAACAACCGCGCCAAAAACCAGTTGCAGCACAAAACCAATAGCAAAACCAATTCCCACTTCACGAATAGCCATCAGTAAGCCGTTGGCGCTGAACAAATCAGTGGTTGGCGGCGTGGGTATGATGGGTGCAGCCAGTGCGGCGATCAGCACCGCTAGTAAAACTCGGAAACGAACTGAGACACCTGAGGCACTAAATACAGGTGCAATTAACAACATTGCAGAGACGCGCAAAAATGGGGCCGACCAAAGCACCATTTTTTCCAGAATGAGTTCTGCGGGTATGGGTAACATGACTTAGCCCACTAACCCCGGAATGTCCATGAATAGGCGCTCAGCGAAGGTGGTCAAAATACGCAGCATCCAAGGGCCGATAACAAACAGTGTGACAACTAGTGCCAGCAGTTTAGGAATAAAGCTCAGGGTCATTTCTTGGATTTGGGTAGCGGCCTGAATAACACCAATAAATAAGCCCACCGCCAATGCGGCTCCCAACAGTGGCCCGGCGAGCAGCACAGCAAGCCACAGCGCGTCACGCCCCAAATCCAAAACTGTCTCGGGTCCCATACGCTTTGCCTCAGACCGCGAAACTGCGCACAAGGGTGCTGGTAACCAGCGCCCAGCCGTCGATCAACACAAACAGCATGAGTTTAAACGGCAGTGAAATAATAATTGGTGACAACATCATCATGCCCATCGCCATGAGGATCGCTGCTACTACCAGATCAATAACAAGAAATGGCACAAACAAGAGGAAGCCTATTTGAAAAGCCGTCTTCAATTCGCTGACTAGGAAGGAAGGCAGAAGTACGAACATGGGCACGTCGTCTTGGCTAGCAAAAGCGCCATAGCCGCCCATTTCGGCAAACATGGTGAGATCTGAGTCACGTGTTTGGGTAAACATGAATTCACGAAATGGAATTGATGCAGCCTCTAGCGCACCCTCAAAACCCACAGCCCCATCGAGGAAAGGTTGTAGCGCCGTGGTCCAAGCAACGTCGAATACCGGAGCCATGATAAAGAGCGATAAAAAGAGTGATAACCCTAAAATAATTTGATTTGACGGTGTTTGGGCAGTACCCATTGCCTGACGCAAAATGGCCAGCACAATTAACACTCGGGTAAAGGACGTCATAGTAATAAGCATGGCAGGCAACAACGTGAGCACCGTCATAACCAATAAAATCTGAATGCCTAGGGCGTAATCACTACCACCAGTTGCGTTAGGCGTTGTGGATACGAGGGGTATGGTTGCCTGCTGGGCCAGCGCAGTCTCGGGCAACCAAAAGGCGAGTATGGTCAAAATGACGGCAAAAACTTTCAAGATGAAGCGTCCTTTTTGCCCATGACGTTTTGCCACACTTCCGAGAATTTAAGTGAAGGTGCCGATGGTGTGTCTTGTGCAACCGGTGGCTCATCAAAAACATGCAGCGCCGCGACGCGCCCCGGGGCCACGCCCAATAAGATTTGTTGATCACCTACGCTGACTAGCACAGCCCGTTCACGCTGCCCTAAACCAAGGCTGGAGACCACGCGCATTTGACCGCCAACCGCTTGGCCAACGCCGTTGACACGGCGCATCATCCATAGCGCTGCGAGCAACAAGCCAATGACTAGAGCCAGAGACGCTACGACTTGCCCCAAATAGGACCAGGAGAACAGGTCAGCGGTACTCGGGAGAGTTTCCCCAGCGCCGGTCTCCGCCAGAGCCGGACCGGAGATGCTTAGCAACAGTAGTGCGATGCGAAACATGTTCAGCTACCTAACTGCTGTAGCCGTTCTTTAGGACTGACGACGTCGACCAAACGCAGACCAAACTGACCTTCAGCCGACACGACTTCACCTCTGGCGACCAGCGTGCCATTGACCATAAGATCCATAGGCTCAGACACACTCCTATCAAAAGTAACAACGCTACCTGAGGCAAGGGCGAGGAGCTCTTTAATGGTCATACGTCGACGCCCCACCTCAACAGTGAGGTAAACCGGTACATCCATAAGCAGATCAAGATCGATCTCTCCATTACCGCTACCGGCAGCAGCACCTTCGTTTAACTCCGGTGGTGTTGCTGTGGTCATGTCTTCTTGCTCTTCAGCCATTATTTACTCCTAGAAAAATCGGTAATCTGAACAGCACGACTGCTGTCATGAGCGCCATATTTGCCGCGGGCAATACCACGACCTTCAACAATTAATTGCGCTGTTTGAGGTTCGCTAATAGGAATCACGGTGCCAACCTTAAAGGCCAGCAGATTGCGCAGACTGGTTTCCAGCAGGGAAACAACGCCGCAAACCTCTACATTTATTTCGGGCACCGCACTCTGTAAACGCGCTTCCCACTCAGGCTCGACGACTACTTCGGGCTCGTCTCTGCGTGTTGGCATAAGCCTTGGCGCCTGCAGTGCCATTGAGTCGTAGGGCAGTAGCACCCGAAACTCACCTTGATAATCGCTACTGCAAGTCACCGAATAGGTAAGCACAACGTAGCCCATGTCAGCGGGCAGCAATGACAGTCGATCAGTAGTGATATCGACGTAAAGGTCGCCCGGCTCTAGAACGAGTCGGTCAGACCACACTTCAACCAAGGTGCGCAAAACATCTTTAGCCAATTGTTCGCTGAGACGCTGTTCGCTGGGGGTCACTTTTCCAGCAAGCTTTGGCGAGGCAACCGTACTACCGCCAAAATATTGATTGACCAGAAAGGACAGAAAGTCGCCGGGCACCTCTAGGTGACTCTCTCCTTCAAGGGGTTTGATTTCAGTAGTAATTAACGCAACACGATCGGGCATCGCAGGTATAAGATCGCCCACGCGTGCAAAGAGGGGGGCAAAAGGCTCAATCGTTGCCTCCTGACCAAAATTTCTCAGCATCACACTTTGAAGAACCTCTGCATGAGCACGCACTAAGCCGTCAAGCTCAGACCACTTTGCCAAAGTAAGGGCTTCTCCAGCACCAAAGTCGTGGGATTTAAAATGCCCATCATCAAACACGTTGTCAGTCACAGCGTGATCGACGAGAGCTTCTATTTCCTCTTCGCTTAGAACCGGTTGATTGTCGTCAGCTTCAGACACAGCAGCACCTATTGGATAACAAAAGCCGTGAAATACACGTCTTCAACTCGATCACCCTTGGGACCCAGTTCAAGAACATCGTTCACGGCTTTGAGAGATTCAACGCGCAGGCGTTCACGCCCAGCAATTGTGCGGACTTGGTCAAAATCCTGAGATGAAAACAGCAGTAACAGACGATTTCGTAGGGCAGGAACGTTGTGCTGCGCGTCATCCATCACGCTTTTTTCGTAACCGACTAGATCGACTTCAGCCTGAATGTATCGGGTAGACCCGTTGTGCTCGACAGCCGCGAGCAGTTTTCCTACCGTAATGTAGATATTGTGCCGGTCGTCTTTTTTCTTGCGGTCGCTATCTTCGTCGTCTTCTTCATCGACCTCAGCGCTTTCAGCTGAATCTGGATCGTCAGCCGTCATGTTGCCGACAAAAAATCCGGCACCAATTCCAATACCTAAAAGAAGAATGGCACCCACAACAAGCAAAATAAGCTTGCGCTTGCCGCCACTGCTACCTTCCGAGGACTCTTCGTCTTCAGATTTTTTCTTTTTGGTGGCTTCATCTTCCGCCATTGCTTCCATTCCTTTGTCAGTATCTACCGGAGGCAGGACTGTGATCTATTGTTACCAACAGATAAGCAACCTGCGTACCACGCAGAAAATATTATTAATAAACAATAATTTACGGCATATTTTTTGACTGGCGTCAGTGTTTTGACGGGCAAAAAAAGCCGCTATCGACTAGCCTAGCCGCAAAATGGGAGGCGTGGAAAGGGGAAAAGATGAACCGCCATTAGTCTTGGCGTTTTACCTATTTTTAAATCGGTGTGCTCGCAACATTCGCCACAACAGCTTAATTACCCAACGGTTATGCGTAAGCATCGAGCATACGGTTGGGGTCAGAGCCCCGATCAGGTTTGCCGTTAATAACCCCGTTCTCTTCGGCGTCTTGGGCGTTAGCACTGAGACCGTCACCTGAGCGTGTTTCGGTTTGGGCAAACCCCGCACTGTCCTGCTGACCTTGTTGCGACACTGAGCCCTCGGTCAACTGTAAGCCCGCCTGCTGCAGAAATTCGCGCAAGCGCGGCATAGCCTGCTCTAGGGCTTCTTTCGCCTGGGCGTTATCTACAACGAAGGCAACCCGCGTCGCGTCTCCTTCAGATGTGATGGCAATTTGTAAGCGCCCTAGCTCGGCGGGATGCAAATTAAGTCGAGCCTCGGTTTGTCCCTGCCCCTGAATCATGCGAACTCTGGCAACGACTTCCTGTGGGAACTCTGCCGAATCTGGGGTTGCCTTCATTGCAGGCACCTGGGTGGCAGCACTCATTGTCGATGCTTCTGCTAAACGCGGGGTTGGATTGAGGCCTGCAACTGAGGGAGCATCGGCTGCCCGTGTCCTCGGCTGATTGTCAACGGGACTACCCTCGCGAAAACCCTTGGCACGGACCAAACTGGAATTCAGTGCAGCGCCAAACGACTCGCCCTGTAATGCGCGGGTAATTTCAGAGCCACCCTTTCCTGAAACTTCCGTGGTGCCCAGCTCGGTAGCTAAATTTGTGCCCTGAGCCATGCTTACAGCACCGCCAACGGGTCGGTTTGACAGCCCATTAACGACCTTTGTATTAGTAGCGCGCGCGGTAGGCTGATTGGCGTTAGTGTCTTGTGCTGCCCCCATTGCTGTGGAAGTCACCGCAGATTTTTGGGTACCAGCCATATCGTTGGTCGGCGGTGGCGTGGCAGACAGGCCTGTTACAGCCGAAGCGCTGGGTGTCATGCTCTGTGCTACTCCCATTGCTGGAGAAGTCACCGCAGATTTTTGGTTGCCAGCCATATCGCTGGGAGACATTGGTGTGGCAGACAGCCCTGCTGCGGCCACGGTGCTCGTGGCCAGAGGTGCTGATCTTGGCGTCGTAAGTGAATTTTGATTTTTCAGCGTGCCAGCGGCATTGGCTACCTCACCCTCATGGGATTCAGGTCCTTCGATGAACCCAGAAGACGCTACCGCTCCCTTACTAGGGTCAACAAAGCCTTGACCACTGAGCCGTGGGGCAACCTTTGACGCCTCGGTTTGAAGCAAAGTATTAGCGGAGGTATTGGGTCCAGTCGCAAGAGTCGAATCAGCATCCAACGCGGTTATTGAGGTAGAGGCAGCAGGCAGAATATTTGATGTTAGCCCTGCCCTGACCGCAGTGTCAGCACTTTGGCCTGGCAACCCTGGCATCTCAGCCGCTGCCCGATGTGAGGTCGC